>DAIOGR010000393.1:0-2396 GCA_036745155.1 Gaiella sp. | reverse complement strand
GACGCCGCACTAGGCGAGCTCGGTCAGGGCCTGCCGGATCTTCGCCAAGTGGGCCTGCAGCTCGGTCGTGCGGGCGAGGTCGGATTCGCCGTGCAGGTCGCGGCGCAGCTTGCGCTCGCGCAGCCGCAGCAGCAGCTCGGTGCCGGTACGCCGGGTGAGCCCCTCCCGGTCGGCCCGAGCGTCGAGCTCGGCTCGGAGCGCGACGAGGTCGTCGTCGAGCTCGCCGCCCTCGACGAGGAACGCGCGGAAGCGGCGATGGGCGGGGTCGTCGAAGTGGTCTGCGGAGAGCTCGACAAGCCCGTCGTGCAGCTCAGGGTGCGCCACGGCTGCCGCCAGCGCGTCTCGTTCCATGCGCTCGCCCGCGTCGAGCAGCCGCCGGCTCTGCTGCTCTCCGTCGCCGCGGCCCGCGCGCGCCGCGCCGCGCGCCGGGGCGATCGCGGACAGCGTCTCCTTGGGGAGGTCGAGGCGATCGGCCAGCAGCCGCAGAGCCGCCTGCCGCTCGGGCGAGTCCTCGGCCTTCGCGAGGATCTCGCGGGCCCGCACGAACCCCTCCTGCCGGTCGGAGGCGCGCTCGAGCTCGAGCCGCACCCGGTAGTGGAGATAGCTCTCCGCAGCACCCAGGCGCTCGTCGAAGCCCTCGGGCGCGTCCGCCGGGTCCTGTCCCGGCGGCAGGGTGACGACGCGGATCTCGAAGCCCTGGGAGGCTGCCAGCTCCATGCCGCGCAGCGTCGCTTCCTGGCCCGCGGCGTCGGCGTCGAAGCAGAGGTAGAGCCGTTTCGTCAGCCGGCCCAGCTCGCGCAGGTGCGCCTCGGTCAGTGCGGTCCCCATCGACGCCACGACGGGCTCGAAGCCCGCCTGCCGCAGCGCGATCACGTCCGTGTTCCCCTCGACCACGACGGCGCGATCCTGTTTCGCGATCGCCGGGCGCGCCAGGTGCAGCCCGTAGAGGACATGGCTCTTCTTGAAGAGGTCGCTCTCCGGCGAGTTCACGTACTTCCCGCGCAACGGGTCGTCGTCGCGCAGCTTGCGCGCCTGGAAGCCGACGATGCGCCCGCGCGCGTCGGCGAGCGGGAACATCAGGCGGGGCGGGAAGTAGTCGTTGCCGCGCTGGTTGACGAGCCCGGCGGCCCGCAGCTCCTCCTGTGTGAATCCCTTCTCCCTGGCCTTGCGGGCCAGGCCCGCCCCCGGGGAGAGGCCGAGCCGGAACTCCCGCGAGACGCCCTGACGCAGGCCACGGCTCTCGAGGTAGGCGCGCACGGGCTCCCCGTCGGCGGACTCCCACAGCACCCGCTCGTAGAACGCGGCGGCCTGGTCGAGCAACGCCGTCAGGCGCTCGCGCCGGGCGCGCACCGCGTCCGCCTGCGGCGAGCTCTCGTCGTACTCGAGCGTGATGCGAAAGCGCTCGGCCAGGGCCTCGATGGCTCCGACGAAGTCGAGGTTCTCGGTCTCCTGGACGAAGCGAACGACGTCGCCCCCGCGGCTGCAGCCGAAGCAGTAGTACAGCTTGTCGGCCGCGTTCACGGAGAAGCTCGGCGTCCGCTCGTCGTGGAAGGGGCACCGGCCCACGTAGCGCGCGCCCTGCTTGCGCAGCGACGTGCGCTGGGAGACGACTTCGACGATGTCGGCGGCGGCGACGACGTCCCGCACGCTCTGATCCTTGATGCGCGCCATCAGGACGACCGAGCGTACGCGAGCGCGAACCGGTCGGTCATGCCGGCCAGGTAGTCCATGATCCGGTCGGGCAGCTCGCCCTCTCCGGGAGGCAGCAGCTCCGGCTCCGCCACGAGCCGCGCGAAGATGCTGCTGACGACCTCGTGCGCGCGCCGGTGCTCGGGCTCGACGTGCGGGCCGAGGTAGACGCGGTCGAACATGAACGCCCGCAGCGACAGCATCGCCTCTCCGACCTCGTCGCTCTGGAGAATGTCCCCCGCTGCTGCCGACGTCTCGACGATGTCGTGGACAAGGGTGTCGATGCGCTCCGATCCGGTCGGCCCCAGGAGCGCGATCTCGTCTGCGGGGAGGTCGGCCTGCTGCAGCATCCCGTAGCGGATGGCGTCGTCGATGTCGTGGTTGATGTAGGCGACCCGGTCGACGAGGCGCACGATCTTCCCCTCGAGGGTGCGGGGCTCCTGCGCGCCCGTGTGGGTGAGGATGCCGTCGCACACCTCGGCCGTCAGGTTGAGCCGCCTGGCGATGCGGTGTGACTGCTCGTTGTGACGGAAACGCACGCCGAAGCGTGCCGACAGGCAGTCGTCCAGGGCCTGCTCGCCGGCGTGGCCGAACGGTGTGTGACCCGTGTCGTGACCGAGGCCGATCGCCTCGACGAGGTCCTCGTTGAGACGGAGCGCGCGGGCGACGACGCGAGAGATCGCGGTCGTCTCGAGCGTGTGCGTCAT
>DAIOGR010000392.1:0-2399 GCA_036745155.1 Gaiella sp. | reverse complement strand
GGGTCGAGCTCGACGCTCACGACCCACGTCCCCTCGCGGAGAGCACGGGCCAGCTGCGTCTCCGCACCCTCGGCCGCTGCCGCCACGCGGACCTCGCGCTCGCCGCGCTCGAAGACAAAACGTGGCCGCCGCTCTCCCTCGAGCGCTCTCCGGATCGCCTCGATCTGCGCCGGCGTCGTGCCGCAGCAGCCGCCGATCAGCCGGGCGCCGAGCGCTGCGGCCTGCGCCGCGAACTCGGCGAAGTACTCGGGTGTCGAGTGCGGATAGAGAACCCTGCCGTCCGAGATGCTGGCAAGTCCGATGTTCGGCAGCACGGCGAGCGGGAGCGACGACCCATCCATCGCGGCCAGCGCCGTCAGTGCCCCGTGTGGGCCGGCCCCGTGGTTGGCGCCGACTGCGGCGACGCCGAGGCGTCCCAGCCGCTCGGCCGCCTCGGCCGCTCCGACACCCCCCGCCGTCTCTGCGTCGTCGTCGAAGGTGAGGAGTGCCACGATCGGCAGCGACGAGACTCCGCCGACCGCGAGGACAGCCGCCTCGAGCTCGTCGAGGTCGAAGAACGTCTCCAGCATGAACAGGTCGACGCCGCGGCCCATCAGGATCCCGGCTTGCTCCGCGTAGAAGGGGCCGTGCTCTGCCGCATCGAACATCTCGAGCTCGCCGAGCGGTCCGATTGCGCCGGCGACGAACACCTCGCGTCCGGACACCTCGCGCGCCTCACGTGCCAGGCGCACCCCCGCAGAGTTGATCGCCTCGAACTCCTCCTCCAGGAAGTGCGCGGCGAGCTTGCGCCGACCTGCACCGAAGGTGTTCGTCTCGATCAACTCGGCGCCGGCGCGGATGTAGCTCGCATGCACGGCGATCACACTCTCAGGCGCCCGCAGGTTCGCCTCCTCGGGGCAGCGCAGCCCCGGCACCGCGCCGGAGAGGAGCGCGCCGAGCCCACCGTCGGCGACGATCGGCGGGCCGCTGCGGAGACGGGTCAGGAAGTCAGCCATGCCGGCACCCTGGCGGTTCGCCGCTCGCGTCTACAGGTGCGGCCGGAGCCATCGTTCGACCTCTTCTGGAGTTGTGCGCTTGCGAGCGGCGTAGTCGTGCAGCTGATCCGGGCCGATGCGGCCGATCGCGAAGTAGCGTGCCTCGTGATGCGCGAAGTAGAGGCCGCTGACTGCGGCCGCCGGTGTCATCGCGCACGACTCTGTCAGGGCGAGCCCGACCCGACCGGCGTCGAGAAGCTCGAACAACCCACGCTTTTCCGAGTGGTCGGGGCAGGCCGGGTAGCCGAATGCGGGCCGGATGCCGCGGTAGCGCTCGGCGGTCAGGGCTTCCCCGTCCAGGTCTTCGTCGGGGGCGTACCAGCTCCGTCGCACGCGCTCGTGCAGCCATTCTGCGAACGCCTCGGCCAGCCGATCGGCGAGCGCCTTGACGATGATGGCGCTGTAGTCGTCGTGCCTGGCCTCGTGCTCGCGCGCGATTTCGTCAGCCCCGTGGATCGCTATTGCGAACGCGCCGATGTGGTCGTGCAGGCCGCTGCCGGCGGGCGCGACGAAGTCGGCCAGCGAGCGATTCGGCCGCGAGTCACCGTAGTCGGATTGCTGGCGCAGCATCGGGAAACGGCTGCCGTCGGCGAGCACGAGGTCGTCTTCCTCTGCAACAGCAGGCCAGAAGCCGTAGACGCCACGCGCGTCGAGCGCGCCGCCGGCTTCGATCTCGTCGAGGAGAGCAAGGGCGGTGGTGTAGAGGTCGCGTGCAGCGGCACCCTGGCGGGGGTCGTCCAGGATGGCGGGGAACTTGCCCTTCAGCTCCCAGGCGTGGAAGAAGAACGTCCAGTCGATGTAGCTGCGCAACTCGGCGAGCGAGGGTGAGATCTCGCAGGCGCCCGTGAACGGAGGTGTCGCAAGGTCGCCCGCCTCCCAACTGATCCGGGTGCGGTTGGCGCGGGCCGCGGCCAGCGGGAGCAGCGGCTTGCGCTGCTTGTCTTCGTGCAGCACACGGAGACGTTGCTGGTCGGCGCGGTTATCGGCGTCGAGGGTCGCGCGGCCGTCGGAGTCGAGCAGGCTGCTGAGGACGCCGACGACGCGCGAGGCATCGAGCACGTGGACGGTCGGCTGGTCGTAGGCCGGTGCGATCTTCACAGCGGTGTGCTGGCGGGACGTCGTGGCGCCGCCGATCAGCAGGGGGAGGTCGAGCCCACGTCGTTGCATCTCGGTGGCGACGCCGACCATCTCGTCGAGCGACGGCGTGATCAGCCCGGAGAGGCCGACGGCGTCGCAGCGCTCCTGCACGGCAGTGTCGAGGATGGTGTCGCCGGGCACCATCACGCCGAGGTCGATCACGTCGTAGCCGTTGCAGCCGAGCACGACGCCGACGATGTTCTTGCCGATGTCGTGCACGTCGCCCTT
>DAIOGR010000391.1:0-2402 GCA_036745155.1 Gaiella sp. | reverse complement strand
CTAGAAGAGCTTCTCCAGCTCTTCGGCCACGTCGAAGAGGTCGGCCCGTGCCCCGTAGTGGGCCACGTTGAAGATGGCTGCCTCGGGATCCGTGTTGACCGCGATGATCGTGCCCGACGACTTCATGCCGGCAAGATGCTGCACCGCGCCCGAGATCCCGAAGGCCAGGTAGACGGTCGGCTTCACCGTCTTCCCCGACTGGCCCACCTGGCGCGACGCCGGCATCCAGCCCGCGTCGACGAGAGGACGGGAGACGGACAGCGTCGCTCCCATCTTCTCCGCCAGCTCCCGGAACATCTCGACGTTCTCCTTCTCGCCCACGCCGCGCCCGATCGAGAGGAGGAAGCCTGCCTGGGTGATGTCCACGTCGGTCGAGGCCGCGGGCTCGACGAACTCGAGGTGACGGGCCCGGGACGGCGCCGCCGCCACCTCGAAGGAGGACACCGTCGCCCCGGCGGGCCCTTCTGCCGGGGCCCACGTCGTCGGCCGCAGCAGCAGCAGCACGCCGTCCGACCCGGGGAACTCGAGCTCGGCGCTCACCTTGGAGCCGTAGAACGAGCGCGTCGCCACCACGGCATCGCCCTCGAGGCCGACCCCGTGGACGTCGCTCGCGAAGCCGAGGCCGAGCTTCGCGGCCACGGCGGGGCCGTACCCCATGCTGTTGACGGTGAAGCCGAGCAAGGTCACGCGCGGCCGCCGGCTTGCGATCAGAGCCTCGACCGCCGCCTGATAGGCGTCGTTCTCGAACTCGTCCGCCGCGACGGCGACGGTCACGATCTCCTCGACGCCTTCCACGTCGACGGCAGCGGCGAGGGCGGCGGGATCCCGCGCGATCACCGCGACCGTCACCGGCCCGAGCTCGCGACCCGCCGTGATCAGCTCGCGGGTGACGTCGCGGACCTGGCCGCGGATGTGCTCGGCCACCACGAGGACACTCATGCGAGCCTCTCTTTCACGATCGCGGCGATCCGGCCGGCGACCTCGGCAGGGCTGCCGTGGATCATCTCGGCCCCCTGTCCCCGCTCGGGCACGAACATCCGGCGCACCCGGTAGGCGGGCGCACCGCTGTCCGTCGCACGGCGGACGTCGACCTCGACCTGCTCCGCCTGCTTGATCGCCCGCAGGTTCGCGTAGCGCGGCTCGTTGATGCCGGTCTGGATCGTCAGCACTGCCGGCGTGTCCACCTCGACCCGGTCCACCAGGCCACCCTCGAGCTCGCGGTCGACGATCGCCTTGCGGCTGTCCCCGTCGTAGTCGAGGCGCGTGACGACCGCAGCACGTGGCAGCCCTAGCAGCTCTGCCAGCACGGTTCCCGTCGCAGCCTGCACCGCGTCACTGGACTGGACGCCGCAGAGGACGAGATCGGGGCCTTCTCCCCGCACGGCCTCGGCGAGAGCCCGCGCCACCGTGAACGGGTCGCGGCCGTCCGCCTCGACCCTGATCGCCCGGTCGGCCCCCATGGCAAGGCAGCGTCGCAGGGCGGCCTCGGAACCCTGCGACCCGCAGGTGACGACGACGACCTCGCCACCGAGGCGCTCCCGCAGCAGGAGCGCCTCCTCGGTGGCGAAGCTGTCCCACTCGTTCAGCGCGGGATCCAGGTAGTCCGGGTCGACGTCGAGCCCGTCCTCCTGGAACTCGACCTCGTCGCCGAGGGAGAGCACCTGCTTGACGCAGACGACGATGCGCATCTAGGACGCCGTCGCCCCGGCGTACATGGCCTCGTACTCGGCCTTCTCCTTCGCCACCGACGCGTCGTCGACCATGCGCCGCTCACGCTTGAAGGGGAGCGGAATCGACGGATCGGGCGAGTCGATCTCGCGGGCGAGCCGGTGCCCGGAGAAGACCGCGTCGGCGGTGAGCCGCGGAGCCTCGCAGTCGCCGATCCGGTAGAGCGCGTCGACGCCCTCGGCCTTGAGCTGGTCGAGGCCGACCGAGTCCTTGAGCTCGCGGAACAGCGCCTCGTTCGAGCGGCGCTGCGCCACCCAGACCACGCCGTCGGCGGCGAAGGACTTCTCGTGCCCGTCCTCGTCGTAGACGTGTGCCGCCATCACCGCGCCCTGCTCGACGCGCGTCGGCAGGTGGTAGGGCACGATCTCGACACCGAGCTTGTGCAGCCGGCGGTGCTGGTTCGGCGCCTCGAGCGTGAAGTGCATGTACGAGGCGACGTGGCCCATCGGCGTCATCAGCGTCACCTTCTTCCCCTCTTCCGCGAGCTTCTCGGCGAGGGAGACGCCCATGAAGTAGCCGTCGTTGTCGAAGATGACGATGTTGTCGCCCTGGAGCTGCTTGCCCTCGCCCATGATCTGGTCGGGGGTCGCCTGCCAGGCGAGGCTCGCGTCGGCACCCGCGATGGTCGCGTGCGAGGCGCCGTTGAGGCCGTCCGTCGACCAGTACGAGCCGGT
>DAIOGR010000390.1:0-2404 GCA_036745155.1 Gaiella sp. | reverse complement strand
GCCTGATCGAGCTCGACGCGGGTCGGTCGCATGAACTCGGCGGTGATCCGGAACCGATCCTGCGCCAGGCGCGGGACGACGTGGAGATGGACGTGGAACACGTCCTGGCCGGCGCTCTCGCCGTCGGCGAGCAGGAAGTTGATCCCCTCGCACGGAAGGCCCGAGGCGCGAATCGCGCGCTGCATGCGCATCCCGACCCGGAACAGCTGGGCGCCCGTCTCCTCACTCAGCTCGTCGAGGCTCGCGGCGTGACGCTTCGGGATCACGAGCAGGTGCCCCGGGTTGACGGGATGGACGTCCATCACGCAGACGACCAGCGCGTCCTCGAACGGCACGCTCGCTGCCGCCTTGCCGGCGACGATCTCGCAGAAGACGCAGTCGGCCGTTGCGCTCACCGCCTCGACGATACTCGATCCGCCGGTCTGCTTTGCGGGCGCGCGCTCACCTCAGCGCGGCAGCGGCTGGCAGCTCGGGCAGAACGTCGTGCCGCGCCCCCCCACCACGGTCCGCGTCAACCCGTGGCCACAGCGATGACACGGCTGGCCGCCGCGGCCGTAGGCACGGAACTCGTCCTGCATCGTTCCGTAGGCGCCGTCGGGCGCCGCGTAGTCCCGCAGTGTCGAGCCCTGGCGCTCGAGGCCGAGGCGCAGCACCCTGCGAACGGCGCGATGCAGGCTGCGGAGCTCCTCCAGGTCGAGCCCGCCCGCCTCGCGCAGCGGATGCAGGCTGCTGTGCCAGAGCGCCTCGTCCACGTAGATGTTCCCCAGCCCGGCGATCGTGCGCTGGTCGAGCAGCGCCGACTTCAGCGGGGCACGCCGGCCCGCGAGGCGCAGCCCCAGCTGCTTCGCGGAGAGACGGCCGAGCGGCTCCGGGCCGAGCCGGCGTGACAGGTAGGGGCCGAGCTCCCCCGGCTCGAGCATTTCCCAGGTGCCGAAGCGGCGCACGTCGCGGTAGGCGACGTCCGATCCGTTGTCCAGACTGAGAACGGCCCGCGTATGCGGATCCGCGGCCAGGGCCCCGCGGCGGGCATGGCGCAACGAGCCCGTCATCCGGAGGTGGATCAGGAGAGCACGGCCGCTGTCGAACCGAACGATCAGGTACTTCCCGCGTCGCTGCACGGCGGTCACGCGCTCGCCGACGAGCTCGCGTGCGACGATCTCGGGGTCGAACGGCCGCACGAGCCGGGGGTCGTGGATCAGCGCGCGCTCGATCGACGCTCCCTCGAGCACGGGCGCGATGCCTCGCCGAACGGTCTCGACCTCGGGCAGCTCCGGCATGGCTACCCGACGACGTCGAGCAGGATGTTCCGTGCGGGCGGCGCCGTGTCGCCGATCTCGTAGGCGTGCAACACGGCCTCGACCGCCTGCTGCGCGGACGGCTCGTCGGGCGCGTGCACCTCGGCGAGGTCGTCGCCGGCGAGGACGGCGTCGCCGCGCTTGGCGAAGCACAGCACGCCGACCGAGTGATCGATGGCGTCGGCTTTCGCCCGCCGTCCGGCGCCGAGCTCGAGCGCGGCGACGCCGATTGCCAGGGCTCCCACCCTGCTCACCACACCGTCGCGGGGGGCGGGAACGGGCCGGCGGACGGGAGCCTCCGGCAGCACCGCCGGATCCGGGTCGCCGCCCTGGGCGCGGATCCAGCGCTCGTAGACGCCGAGCGCGGTGCCGTCCGCGACGGCCGCCTCTGCCCGGGCTCGGCCCTCCTCGAGACCGATCCCGAGGTCGGAGAACGCGAGCAGGCGGGCGCAGGCGTCGAGGACGAGCTCCGTGAAGTCCTCCGGCCCTTCACCGCGCACCGTGTCGAGCGCCTCGCGGATCTCGAGTGCGTTGCCGACGGCCCGTCCGAGCGGCTGGTCCATGTCGGTCAGCAGGCAGACGACCTGCTTGCCGGCCCGCCGGCCGAGCTCCAGCATCTCCCCGGCGAGCACGCGCGCATCGTCCAGGGTCTTCATGAAGGCGCCGTCTCCGACCTTGACGTCGAGCACGATCGCGTCGGCGCCGGCCGCCAGCTTCTTCGACATGATCGACGAGGCGATCAGCGACATGATGTCGACGGTTGCGGTCACGTCCCGCAACGCGTAGAGCTTCTTGTCCGCGGGCACGAGCTTCGCGCTCTGGCCGACGATCGCCATCCCGACGTCCTGCAGCTGGGCGATCAGCTCCTCCGTCGTCAGCTCGACGCGGAAGCCCGGGATCGACTCGAGCTTGTCCAGCGTGCCGCCCGTGTGGCCGAGCCCTCTGCCGCTCATCTTCCCGAGCGGCACGCCGCAGGCGGCCACGATCGGGCCGACGGCGATCGACGTCTTGTCGCCCACCCCGCCCGTTGAGTGCTTGTCGACGACGGTGCGTCCCAGGGCAGTGTGGAGGTCGAGCGTCTCGCCCGAGCGGATCATCGCGTCGGTGAG
>DAIOGR010000389.1:0-2431 GCA_036745155.1 Gaiella sp. | reverse complement strand
TCTAGGCTGGGCTCGTGTCTGCCGACCTCTCCCTGCGCGCCAACGTCCGCCTGCTGGGCGACCTGCTCGGTCGCGTGCTCGTCGAGCAGGAGGGGCCGGAGCTGCTCGACGACGAGGAGCGTGTCCGTGCGCTCGCCAGAGCGGCGCGTGAGGGAGGCTCCCCCGGGGAGCTCTCCGACGCCGTGGCGCGGCTCGGTCTCGAGCGCCGCGCCTCCGTGCTGCGGGCGTTCGCGCTGTTCTTCCAGCTCGTCAACATCGCCGAGCAGCACCACCGGATCCGCCGCCGGCGCGAATACGAGCACGAAGGTCGCGTGCCGAACGAGTCGCTGACAGAGGCGTTCGCGCTCCTCGATGCCGGCGGCGTCGGCGGGGACGAGCTGACGGACGCGGGGGCCGTCCTCGCGGTGGAGCTCGTGCTGACCGCGCATCCGACCGAGGCCACGCGCCGCTCGGTGCTCGAGGCACACCGACGCATCGCAGCGCTCCTCGCACTCCTCGACGATGCCGCGAGCCCGCCGTCCGAGCGCCGGCGTGTCGAAGGCGCACTGGCGGAGGAGATCACGATCCTCTGGCAGACCGACGAGGTGCGCTCGCGCCGCCCCAAGGTCGTCGACGAGATTCGTCGCGGGCTCTGGTTCTTCGAGCAGAGCCTCTGGGACGCCGTGCCGAGGATCTCGCGGACGCTTGCCGGACGCCTCGGGGCCGACGCCGCGCCGCTCCGCTTCGGCAGCTGGATCGGAGGCGATCTCGACGGCAATCCAAACGCCGGGCCGGAGACGATCGAGGAGGCGCTCGAGCGGGCGCGAGCGCTCGCACGACAGCTGTACCGTGACGAGCTCACGGCGCTCGGTGCCGCCTGGGGCATGTCGACCACCGTCGTCGGGGCGGTGCCCGAGCTCGCCGGCGAGGACGAGCCGTTCCGCGCCCGCCTCGTCGAGATCTGGCGCCGTCTCTCGGACGACGGCTACGCGGACGGCGCGGAGCTGCTCGTCGATCTCGACGCTCTCGACGCGATTCTGCGCGCACACAGGGGTGAGCGGATCGCGGACGGCGGCCTCGCCGACCTGCGCTCCCGGGTGCGCGTCTTCGGCCTCCACCTCGCCAAGCTCGACGTGCGCGTCCATGCCTCGGCGGTGCACGCGGCTGATGGCGGCCTGCGCCGGGCACTCGAGGCGGCGGAGCGCGCCCAGCGCCGCCACGGAGCCGTCGCGCTCGACCGCCTGATTGTCTCGATGACACACACCGCGGCCGACGTGCTCACCGCGGAGGCCCTTGCGGCGGAGGTGGGTCTCGCCGTCCAGGGGGTGCCGCTGCTCGAGACGATCGACGACCTCCGAGGTGCGCCCACGCTCGTGGCCGAGCTCCTGGATCGCAGCCCGCGGCCGGAGCTCGAGGTGATGGTGGGCTACTCGGACTCCGGCAAGGACGGCGGGCCGCTCACTGCGCAGTGGGAGATCTACCGCGCCCAGGAGGAGCTCGTGGAGCTCGCCCGTGCGCGTGGTGTCAGGCTGACGGTGTTCCACGGCCGCGGCGGCTCGGCCGGCCGCGGCGGCGGCCCCACGCACGCGGCCATCCTGGCACAGCCGCCCGGGGCCGTGGCGGGGAGGCTGAAGCTGACCGAGCAGGGCGAGACGATCGCCTTCAAGTACGGCCTGCCCGGGCTGGCGGAGCGGAACCTCGAGGCGGCCGTCGCCGCCACGCTGCTGACGTCGTTCCCCGCCGTCGCCGCGCTGGAGCCGCCGAACGCGGGGGCACGCGACACCATGTCGGAGCTCTCCGAGACCGCCTTTCGCTCCTACCGCCGCCTCGTCTGGGAAGACCCCGGCTTCCCCCGCTTCTTCCGCAGCTTCACGCCGGTCGACGAGCTGGCTCTCCTGGAGATCGGCTCCCGCCCTGTCTCGCGCCCGGAGGCGGCGGCAAGCGGGGAGCTGGAGGCGTTACGCGCGATCCCGTGGGTATTCGCCTGGACACAGAACCGCTGCCTGCTTCCTGCGTGGTACGGCTGCGGCAGCGCCTTCCAGGCGTACGGCCTGGCAGGAGACCGTCTCGCCTGGCTGCGGCGCCTGTACCGCGAATGGCCCTTCTTCCGCGCGTTCGTCGAGAACCTGGAGATGACGCTCGCCAAGACGAGCCTCGAGATCGCGGAGTCCTACGTCTCGCTTGTGCCCGAGGCAGCCGAGCCCGGTCGCTTCTGGGCGGCGCTGTCGGACGAGCACGGCCGCACGGTGGAGGCGGTGCTGGCGATCGTCGAGGCCGACGGCTTGCTCGACCGCCATCCCGTGCTGCAGCGCTCGATCAGGCTGCGCAACCCCTACGTCGACCCCATGAACGCGATCCAGGTGGAGCTGCTGAGGGCGTGGCGGGCCGGCGAGGAGGCGGCTCGGCGGCCGCTGCTGCGCTCCATCGCCGGCATCGCGGCGGCGCTGCGCAA
>DAIOGR010000388.1:0-2433 GCA_036745155.1 Gaiella sp. | reverse complement strand
CGGAACGGGACGAGCTGGCAGCGCGAGCGGATCGTCTCCGGGATCGGGCCCAGCTCGTCGGCGACGAGCACGAGGGTCGCGTACGACGGGGGCTCCTCGAGATCCTTCAGCAGCGCGTCCGCGGCGTCGTCGTTCAGCAGGTGCGCGTCGAGCAGCAGGTACACCCGGCGGACGCCCTCGTATGGCCGCATGTGCAGGTCGTGATGGAGCTCGCGGATGGCGTCGATCCGGATCATCTCGCCGAGCGCCTCGACGATGCGCAGATCGGGGTGCGAGCGGGCCAGCACACGGCGCTCGTCGCCGAGCAGCGCCGCCGCGAACGCGAACGCGGCGGTCGTCTTGCCGACCCCGGCGGGGCCGTGCAGCAGGAAGGCGTGCGCCTTCCCGTCGGCGGCGGCGGCGCCGAGCAGGCGCTTCGCCTCGGCCTGCTCAGGAACGGCTGCGAACGGCTCCATCGATCTCCTCGGCGATCTCCTGGACGCCCCGGCCTCCGTCGACGACGACGTAGCGAGCCGGGAAGCGCTCGGCGAGGGCGCGGAAGCCCTCCGCGACCCGCGTCCGGAAGCCGTCGTCCTCGCGCTCGATGCGGTCGCGCTCGTGCCCTACGCGGGCGGCCGCGTCCTCCACCCCGATCTCGAGCAGCACCGTCAGGTCGGGCAGCAGGCCTCCCACGGCAGCCAGGTTGAGCTCCAGCACCTCCTCGAGGCCGAGGCCGCGCCCGACGCCCTGGTAGGCGACCGACGAGTCGACGTACCGGTCGCACACGACGACGGCGCCGCGCTGGAGCGCAGGGCGGATCACCTCGTCCACGTGCTGTGCCCGCGAGGCCGCGTACAGCGCCGCCTCCGCCCACGGCGCGACGTCGCCGCCGTGCAGGACCAGCCTCCGGATCTCCTCGCCCAGCGCCGTGCCGCCCGGCTCACGCGTCAGCACGACCTCGGATCCGGACGCGCGAAGACGGTCGGCGAGCAGGCGCGCCTGAGTCGTCTTCCCGCAACCGTCGAGACCCTCGAATGAGATGAACATGCGCGCCTAGGATACGAGGATGCGCGTGATCGTCACCGGAGGGGCCGGCTTCATCGGCTCCCACCTCGCCGAGCAGCTGCTCGCCCGCGGCGACGAGGTGCACGTGGTCGACGACCTCTCGAACGGAAAGCGCGAGAACGTCCCGGACGGCGCAACGCTGCACGTGCGAGACGTGCGGGATCCCCTGGACGACCTGGCGGAGCTCGTTCGCCCCGACGCGGTCGCCCACCTGGCGGCACAGGCCGACGTGCGCGTGTCGATCGCGGAGCCTGCCCGCGACGCCGCCGTCAACGTCGTCGGCACCGTCAACGTGCTCGAGGCGGCGCACGGGGTCGGCGCGCGCGTCGTGTTCGCGTCGACCGGCGGCGCCATCTACGGCGAGTGCGGGCGGCCGGCCCGCGAGGACGACCCCCGGCTACCGCTCTCCCCCTACGGCGCCGCGAAGCTCGCCGGCGAGGAGTACCTCGCGTCGTTCTCGCGCCTCTACGGAGCAGCGCATGCGGCCCTGCGCTTCGGCAACGTCTACGGGCCGCGACAGGACCCGCACGGCGAAGCGGGCGTCGTCGCGATCTTCCTGGGCCGCCTGCGCGACGGCGAGCCCTGCCGCATCTTCGGGGACGGGACGCAGACCCGCGACTACGTCTTCGTCGGCGACGTGGTGCGGGCGATGACGGCCGCGCTCGACAGCGGGGCCGGCGGGACCTTCAACGTCGGCACCGGGATCGAGACCTCGGTGCTGGACCTGTACGAGGCGTGCGCGGCTGTGACCGGCTCGCACGCCCGGCCCGTCCACGAGCCGGCACGGCCCGGCGAGCTGGGCCGCAGCGTGCTCGACCCGGAGCTCGCCGGTCGCAGGCTCGGGTTCCGCGCAGAGACGTCACTCGCGGAAGGGCTTGCCAGGACCTGGGCCTGGTTGCAGGAGTGACGGCGCGGCGGGCGAACCCGTCTACGCCGTGGACTACCCGCTCCGTCACGCCGACCCGATCGTCCGCCCGTGGCGCACCGCCACCTTCGTCGCCGTGGCGGTGGCTGCCGTCGAGCTGCTCCTGCTGATCGTCGTCGGCGGCGCGCTGCTCGCGAAGCCCGAGAGCGGCACGAAACGGACCGCTGCCGCCAGGCCCGCAGCCCACGTCGGCGGCCAGGGCAAAGCGACCCGCTCGCAGGCGGCGGGGGCGGCCAGGGCAAAGCCGACCGTCGCAGCGGAGCTGCCGCGCCGCAAGGTCTCGGTGCTCGTCCTCAACGGCAACGGCCGGCAGGGTGCAGCCGCGTCCACCGCCACGCGCGTGTCGCGGCGCGGCTATCGCATCGGCGGCGTCGCCAACGCCCCGCGCACAGACTTCACGCGCACGCTCGTCATGTACCGGCGCGGGTTCGAGGGCGAGGGCCGGCGGCTCGCGCGCGACCTCG
>DAIOGR010000387.1:0-2440 GCA_036745155.1 Gaiella sp. | reverse complement strand
GCGGGTCAGCCGCTGCGCGGCTGACCCGCGAGATCCTGAAGGGGCGCGCTTCGCGAGCTCGAGGAGCGCCCGGCACGGGAAGAGGCCCCGAGCCGGGGCCTCTTCCCGCAGGCGACAGCGGTCGCTCAGTGTGTCGGTGTCGGCGTCGGGACGTGGGTCGTGCGCAGCTCGCGCCGGTCAGCCCAGAGCCCCCACCCCGCGAGCACGACCAGCAGCAGCCCGGGAACGATGAAGAACCAGGACAGCAGGTTGAACGACGGCAGCGCGGAGGCGGACTCGAAGTCGTCGACGTTGCCCTGCATCGTCGTGACGAGCGGCTTGTAGTGCGCGATGCCCGCGGGCACCTGCGAGAAGACGCCGGTGTTGGCGGCCATCGCCCCCATCAGGCCCTGGAAGTCGCGCCGCATCGCCGGCAGGCCCTTCAGCGTCGCTGTCATGGCCGGGAACTGCTGGGCCATGAACGCGGCCGCCTGCGCCTGCGAGACGCCGAGCGCCTGGGCGAGTGCAGGCACGAGCTTCTTGCCCTCCGCCTGCATGCCGCCGAAGCCCTTCAGGTAGGCGTTGAACTTGTCGACGGTCGCCTGGCTGACGATCGGTGTGAACACCGTGTCGAGCGGGACGAACACGTTGTTGTAGTAGTCGGCCGTCTTCTGTACCTGGTCGGCCTGCATGATCGGCTGGAAGTCGCTCATCATGCGCTCGCCGGCCGCGGCCCGGGACGGCATCTGGAAGATCAGCGGCAGCACGACGAGTGCGACGCCGATCGCCAGGATCGGCCACAGGAGCTTGCGGGTCATCGTTCCCTCCTCCTGGGTTGGCAGCGCCGGCATCCGGCCCGCTCGCGCGACCATGCCCTCACGGGCGGAACGTCGGTGATGGGCGCATCCTCGTCCCGTCGCGAGAGGCGGACATCCGCGGCCCCCCTGGTTCCGGCGTGGCGAACTACCGAGGGCCGCTGCGTGCGAGCCGCGCGCCCGCTCGCCCGTCAGGCGATGCCCGCCAGCGCGTCCAGGTCACCCGTGTCCGTGTCGCGCGCCACGAGCGCGGCGTAGCGGCCACCGGCCGCGATCAGCTCGTCGTGCCTGCCGATCTCGGCCACCCGGCCCCGGTCGAGCACGACGATCTGGTCGGCGTCGCGCACGGTCGAGAGGCGATGGGCGATCGCGATCGTCGTCCGCCCCTCCGCCAGCCGTTCCAGGGCCTCCTGCACGAGGCGCTCGGTCTGGGTGTCGAGCGCCGAGGTCGCCTCGTCGAGCACGAGGATGGGCGGGTTGCGCAGGATCGTGCGCGCGATTGCGATGCGCTGCTTCTCCCCGCCCGAGAAGCGGTAGCCACGCTCACCGACCATCGTGTCGAAGCCGTTCGGGAGCGAGGCGATCAGCTCGTGGATCTGCGCCGCCTGCG
The DNA here is from genome assembly GCA_036745155.1 of Gaiella sp. Taxonomy (GTDB): domain Bacteria; phylum Actinomycetota; class Thermoleophilia; order Gaiellales; family Gaiellaceae; genus Gaiella. The sequence goes on along the minus strand of DAIOGR010000387.1, from coordinate 1,036 downwards.
CCGCCTCTTCGACCTCCCCGTCGGTCGCGTCGGGCTTCGCGAAGCGGAGGTTCTCGCGCACCGTCGCGTGGAACAGGTACGTCTCCTGCGAGACGACGCCCACCGCCGCGGCGAGCGAGGCGAACGTCAGGTCGCGCACGTCGATGCCGTCGATCAGCACGGAGCCCTCCGTCGCGTCGTAGAGCCGGGCCACGAGGTACCCGCAGGTCGTCTTCCCCGAGCCGGTCTCGCCCACGAGCGCCGTCTTCGAGCCTGCCGGCACGCTGAAGGTGACGTCCCTCAGTGTCCACGCGTCCGCGTCGTAGCGGAAGCAGACCCGCTCGAAGGAGACGTTGCCGCGCGGCCGCTCGATCGTGCGCGTCCCCTCGACGATGTCGACGGGCTGGTCGAGGTACTCGAAGATCCGGTCGAACAGGGCGAGCGAGCTCTGCACCTCGAGCTGGACGCCGAGCAGGCCGCCGATCGGGAAGAAGAGCCGTGTCTGCAGGGTCGTGAAGGCGACGAGCGTGCCGATCGAGATCGCTCCGGAGCCGCGCGAGATCGACCAGCCGGCGAACCAGTAGACGAGCGCCGGCATCACCGCGAAGGTCATCTGGATGGCGGCCATCATCCAGCGCCCCGTCATGCGGCTGCGCACCTCGAGGTCGGCCAGCCGCCGCGACTCCTCCGAGAAGCGGCCGGCGAGGTCGCCCGCGCGCCCCATCGTCTTGCCGAGCAGGATCCCGGACACCGAGAGCGACTCCTGCACGATCGACGACACGTCCGCGAGCGAGACCTGACGCTCCGCCGTCACCTTCTTGCGCTGGTCGCCGACGCGTTTCGTCAGCCAGACGAAAAGCGGCAGCAGGATCAGGGCGAAGACGGCCAGGCGCCAGTCGAGCAGGAACATCGCCGCCACCGTGGCGAGCACGGTCGTCACGTTGGAGAGCACCGAGGTGGCGGTCGACGTGACGACCGTGTCGATGCCGCCGATGTCGTTCGCGATCCGGCTCTGCACCTCTCCGGTGCGCGTGCGTGTGAAGAAGGCGAGCGACAG
>DAIOGR010000386.1:0-2468 GCA_036745155.1 Gaiella sp. | reverse complement strand
ACGGCATCGACGCCCGCGCCGTCGTCGCCGGCTTCGGCGACTACCGCGCCGAGCTCGAGCGGCTCGCGGGCGCGAACGTCCTCTTCACGGGGCCGCTCGAGCACCGGCACCTCGTCCACCTGCTCGCCCTCGCCGACGCCTGCGTCGTGCCGTCGATCTTCCCCGAGGCGTTCGGGATGGTCGCCGCAGAGGCCGCTGCGACGGGCTGTCCGCCGCTCGTCGCGCGCCACTCGGGGCTTGCGGAGATCGCCGCCGGCCTCGAGCAGGAATACCCGGCAGCGCTCGGTCATCTGGCCGGGTTCGCCACGGGAAACGCCCCCGACCTTCACGCCAAGCTCGCCGAGCTTCTGGCGCTCGACCCGGCCGACCGCGCCGCGATCCGTGACTCCGCCCGCCGCGCCACCCTCGAGCGCTGGAGCTGGGCGGGCGTCGCCCATCGCCTGCTCGAGCCGCTCGCCGGCTGACGACCGCCGCTATCCAAAGTGCAGCATCGACTACGCTTTCCCGCTCATGGGCGAGGAGCAGACAGTCCCGTACGACCAGCTGCTGCGTGATGCGCGCGAGCGCTTCGACGCCGCCGATGACCTCACCGTGGCCGTCGAGGAGGAGTTCGCCCTGCTCGACCCGGCGACGCTCGACCTCGTCAACCGGTTCGAGGACGTCAAGGAGGCCGCGGCCGGTGCGCCGCTTGCAGCGAACCTCGCGGGCGAGCTGATCGCCTCGGAGATCGAGGTGAAGACGGGCAAGCAGCCGTCCCTCGCCGACGCGATCGCGGCGCTCCCCGAACGTCGCGCCCAGCTCGCTGCGCTCGTCGAGCCGCTCGGCCTTCTGCTCGGCACCACCGGGACGCATCCGTGGGCGAGCTGGAAGGATCAGCGGATCATCGACACGCCGCACTACCGCCGCAACGACGAGGTGTTGCGGTACGTCGTCTGGAAGAACAACACCTTCGGCTTCCACGCGCATGTCGGCATCCGCGGGGCCGACCGTGCCATCCGGGTCGTCAGCGCGTTGCGCAACTGGCTACCCGAGCTGCTCGCGGTCTCCGCCAGCTCGCCCTTCGCCGAGGCCGTCGACACGGGCCTCCACTCGGCGCGGACGCAGATCTTCACGCGCTTCTTCCCCCGCTGCGGCGTCCCCGACCCTTTCGCCGGCTGGGACGAGTACGAGGCGTACGTCCGCTTCCTCTACGAGACACGGTCGATCGACGAGCACACCCAGCTCTGGTGGAGCGTCCGGCCACATCTCGCCTTCCCCACCGTCGAGATCCGGATCTGTGACGCCCAGCCGGACGTGGGGGAAGCCCAGGCGCTCGCCGCTCTCTGCGTCGCGCTCGTCGCCCGCATCGCCCGTGCTCTCGACGAGGGCGAGCCGCTGCCGGCCCACCCGCACCGGCTGATCGAGGAGAACCTGTGGCGGGCGATCCGCTATGGCCTCTCCGGCGAGCTGATCGACCTCGAGCGTGGCGACGTGATACCCGCCCGCGCGCGCCTCGAGCGGCTGCTCGACTGGATCTCTCCCGTCGCCGACGAGATCGGCGCCACACCGTTCCTCGCGCTCCCCGAGCGAAACGCGGCCGAGCGCCAGATCGCCCGCTTCGAGGAGGGCGCCTCCCTGGCCGAGATCTACGGCGATCTCGTCGTGCGCCCCGCCCGCGTCGGGTCGTAGGGCCGAGCGTGCCCGCGCCGGACGACCTGTGCGTGGCCCTACCGGCGGGGCGCTGTCCGAGTTTGTGGTACATAATCCCCCGCGCCGATCATGGTTCGGCGCTTTCTTTGTGCGGGTAGCTCCTCCGGAGGGTTGATGGACTTCTTCAATGACCACGCCGTCGCGTTCGCGCTCGTCTGCGCCGCGGCTGCCGTGTTGTACGGGCTCTACCTGACCTACTGGCTGCTGAGCCAGTCGCCCGGGAACGAGCGGATGCAGGAGATCTCGGGCGCCGTCCAGGAAGGCGCCGCCGCGTATCTCAAGAAGCAGTACACGACGATCGCCGTCGTCGCGATTCTCCCGATCCTCCTGATCGGCTTCTACAACAAGCTCGGCTGGGGCACCGCCTTCGGCTTCCTGATCGGGGCCGTGCTGTCCGCGGCGGCCGGCATCATCGGAATGAACGTCGCCGTGCGCTCGAACGCGCGCACCGCCGAGGCGGCCCGCGAAGGCATCCCCCCGGCATTCAAGGTTGCGTTCCGCGCAGGGTCGGTGACCGGCCTCCTCGTCGTCGGCCTTGGCCTGCTCGGGGTGGCCGGCTACTACTGGTTCCTCACGGGGGCGCTCGGCAACAGCGCCGAGTCTGCGGTCGACGACCTGATCGGCCTGGCCTTCGGCGGCTCGCTGATCTCGGTGTTCGCGCGGCTCGGCGGCGGCATCTTCACGAAGGCCGCCGACGTCGGCGCCGACCTCGTCGGCAAGATCGAGGCCGGCATCCCCGAGGACGACCCGCGCAACCCCGCCGTGATCGCCGACAACGT
>DAIOGR010000385.1:0-2473 GCA_036745155.1 Gaiella sp. | reverse complement strand
GGCCCGTCCCCCGATCGGGGGAGAGCAGGAGCCCCGATCGTGCCGACATACGGGCTATGCGCACCGTTCGCCTCGCCTCCCTCGCTCTCGCAGCGCTTGCTGTGTCCGCCCTCGTCTCCGGCTCCGCCTTCGCACGAGGGTCTGCTGCCACCGTGGCCCCCCAGGGCCTGAAGCCGTTCCTGCTCCGCGCCAGCGAGCCCGCCGTCCGTGACTTCCCCCGGACACCGTCCTTCTCGTGGGCGCCGGTTCGGGGCGCTTCCCGCTACGAGTTCCAGCTCGCCAAGACGCCGAACTTCCAGGACGGCACCATCTTCTGGGCCAGCTCGTCGCTCAAGAGCCCCGCCGTCGCGGTGCCGCTGACGCTCCCGTGGATGACGGGCGCCCCGTACGCGGCGTACGCCCGCGTGCGTGCGGTCACGCAGCGCGGCACGTCGCCCTGGAGCGCCTCGTACGGGTTCAACATTCGCTGGAGCGACGTCCCGAAGCAGGCGAGCTCGTATCCGGGCCTGGCACGGTGGACGCCGGTCGAGGGCGCGACGAGCTACCAGGTGTGGTTCACGGGCATCAACCGCGTCGTCGAGACCCGCGTCAACGCTGTCGACCAGCGTGAGTTCTACGCCTTCCACCAGGATGCGTCCTTCACGGGCGCGATCACGTGGCGCGTGCGCGCGGTGCGTCGCGTCGCCAAGCTGCAGGGCTTCATCACCCCCGTGAACTACGGGCCGTGGAGCCAGGAGTTCACCTCGACGAACCCGGCCATGGACAAGGGCGTCGTCCGCCCGGTCGCCGCGGTGACGGCACTCGCCACCAGCACCTCCGCCAACGCGAAGGCGCACGAAATGACTCCCGCATTCGTGTTCGCCGGCTCGACCGACAGCGCCGGGAACGCGTACGGCTTCTACCGGGTCTACGTCTTCAGCGACCGGCAGTGCGTCAACACGGTCTTCCGTGGCGCGATCGTCGGAGGCCCCGCCTACGCCGCCCGCAACAAGGGCACGCTCAAGCTGCCGACCGAGGAGGAGGCCGTCAGCGACGCCGCCAACACGATCCTCGAGCTGGGCGACGAGGGCCAGACGTACACGGCGGAGGGTCTCGCCGCCAAGCCGGCGAGCGAGGCCGGAACGGCCGGCGGCACGACCACCGCGCCCGTGAGCACCACTCCCAGCTCGGGCACGACGGGCACCCCGGTCGAGCAGGCGTCGAACAGCACCTGGCCGCAGATCGAGCTGCTCGAGAGCGGCTGGCCGAACGGGCGCTACTTCTGGACGGTCGTCCCGGTCAAGGTCGTGGCGAAGGTGGGCTCCGACGGGAAGGTCACGGGATACGCGTACATCGACGCGGAGGTCCCGCAGGATGCGTGCGCCGCCGGACGCGTGATGGCCTTCGGGAAGGCGTCGTCCCCGGTCGTCGCCGGCCAGGGCACCGCGTACGCCTCCGGCCTGTCGCCGTCCGGCCGCCTGATCGCGTCGTCGGGCAGCAAGCCCTTCTACGGCAGACCGCTCGTCGCGTGGCTGCCGGCGCCGGGCGCCGACACCTACGAGATCGAATGGTCTCCCTCCAAGTACCCGTGGCGCGCGGTCAAGCGTGTCTCGGTGGACGGCGGCACGGCGACCACCCTGCCGCTCAAGCCCGGCACCTGGTGGTACCGGATCCGCGGTCTCAACAGCGCACTGCCGGAGGGCCATCAGTTCATGAGCTGGTCGGAGCCGCTACGGCTGACCGTGGCGAAGCCGAAGTTCCGGCTCGTCGCCTCCCGCTAGGGCAGGAGGCCGGGCACTCCAGCGCGATCGACTAAGGTCGGGGCTCGTATGAGCCCCGACCTTCTTCTTGCGCTGGCGCTCGCGGACGCGGCCGACGAGATCTCCCTCGGCCGCTTCCGAGCCCACGACCTGCTGGTGGAGACGAAGCCCGACCTGACGCCCGTGACGGAGGTCGACCACGCGGTGGAACAGGCGATCCGGGCCCGGCTCGCCGCCGAGCGTCCGGGTGACGGCATCGTCGGAGAGGAGTTCGGGAGCAGCGGCGCGGGCGAGCGGCGGTGGATCGTCGACCCGATCGACGGCACGCGGAACTACTCACGCGGCGTACCGGTGTGGGCGACGCTCGTCGCGCTGGAGGAGGGCGGCGCGCTGCGCATCGGTGTCGTCTCGGCCCCCGCGCTCGGGCGGCGCTGGTGGGCGGAGCGCGGTGCCGGCGCGTTCGTGAACGGCGAGCGGATCCACGTCTCGGGAGTGTCCCGGGTCGAGGACGCGGTGCTGTGCTTCGCGCTGGAGCAGCAGCTGCCGGAGCTCGCGCAGCGCTGCTGGCATCCCCGCGGCTACGGCGATTTCTGGGCCCACATGCTCGTCGCCGAGGGCGCAGCCGACGGAGCGATCGACGCCGTCGGCGTCTCGCTCTGGGACCTCGCGGCCGTCCAGCCGATCGTGGAGGAAGCCGGCGGCACCTTCACCGACGAGCGGGGGGTCGCGCGGGC
>DAIOGR010000384.1:0-2474 GCA_036745155.1 Gaiella sp. | reverse complement strand
CGCTCGGCCTCGTCACCGCAGGGGAGTCGCACGGCCCAGCGCTCGTGGCCGTGCTCACCGGCCTGCCTGCCGGCCTCCGGCTCGACCGCGACGCGGTCAACGCCGACCTGCGCCGACGTCAGCAGGGCTACGGGCGGAGCCCCCGGCAGCAGCTCGAGACGGACGAGGTCGAGGTGCTGTCCGGCCTGCGCCACGCCCGCACGCTCGGCACCCCGCTGACGCTCGTCGTCCGCAACGTCGACCACAAGAACTGGACGTGGGGCATGAGCCCCTGGGCGCCCGAGGGCGAGCCCCAGGGGAAGGGCACGAAACCCGTGACCCTGCCACGTCCCGGCCACGCCGACCTGGCGGGGGTGCTCAAGTACGGCCACGACGACGTGAGGAACGCGCTCGAGCGCGCGAGCGCCCGCCACACCGCCACCCACGTCGCGGCCGGAGCCGTCGCCAAGGCGCTGCTGGCCGAGATCGGCATCGCCGTGGCCGGGAGGCCGCTCGAGATCGGCGGCGCGCGAGGCGACGACGGCATGCGGGAGGCCACCGACGCGGCGCGCAAGGATCGCGACACGCTCGGCGGCATCGTCGAGGTCGTCGCGACCGGCTGCCCACCCGGCCTCGGCTCGTACGCCGAGAAGGCCGACCGGCTCGACGCGCGAATCGCCTTTGCGCTGATGGGGATCCAGGCCGTCAAGGGCGTCGAGGTCGGTGACGGCTTCGCACTCGCGAAGGTGCGGGGCTCCGAGGCGCACGACGAGATCGACCCGGGACTCTCCCGGCGCACCAACCGCGCGGGCGGCATCGAAGCCGGGATCTCGAACGGCGAGCCGATCGTCGTCCGTGCCGCGATGAAGCCGCTGCCGACGCTGATGAAGCCGCTCGACTCCGTCGACCTCGCCACCGGGGAGTCGGCCCAGGCGCTCGTGGAGCGCAGCGACGTGCAGGCGGTCGAGGCGCTCGCCGTGGTCGCCGAGGCCGCGGTGGCCTGGGAGCTCGCCCGCAGCGCCTGCGAGAAGTTCGGCGGCGACGCGATCGAGGACCTCGTGGCCGCCCACCGCGCGTATCTCGAGCGCATCCAGTGGCCGCGCAGCTGAACGCCCTCGGCCGCCACCTCGCCCTCATGGGTTTCATGGGCGCGGGGAAGTCGACCCTCGGCCCTGTCGTCGCGGAGCGTCTCGGCCGGTCCTTCGTCAGCCTCGACGACGCGATCGAGGCGAGCGCCGGGGCGACGATCGCAGAGATCTTCGACACCCGCGGCGAAGCGGCGTTCCGCGCGATCGAGGAGGAGGTAGCCGCGGCCCTGCTCGGACGGGCCGAGCCGGTCGTGCTCGAGCTCGGAGGGGGCGCCGTCGGCTCGCAGGCGACCAGGGACGCCCTCTCGCGCTCGGCCTTCACGGTCCTGCTCGACATCGACCCCGACGAGGCCTGGCGCCGCGTCCAGGGCAGCGACCGTCCGCTCGCCCGCGACCAGGAGTCCTTCCGCGCCCTGCATGCGGAGCGCGAGGAGGTGTACGACACGGCCGCGGACGCGCGAGCCCACGACGTCGACGGCATCGTCCTCGCCGCCGCGGGCATCCACGCCCAGCTCGGGGCCCTCGAGCTGCTCGGCGCGCTCGTACCCGGCGAGGGGCCGGTGGAGATCGTCGCCGACGCCAACGTGGCCGGGATCTACGGGGTCACCGCGCAGCTCGCGCTCGGCGACCGCGACGTCGCCGTCCACGAGGTGCCGCCGGGCGAGGCCGCCAAGTCGACGGCGATGCTCGAGCGTCTCTGGCGGGCCTTGCGGATCGGCCGCGACGGGACGCTCGTCGCGCTCGGCGGCGGGTGCACCACCGACCTCGTGGGGCTCGCGGCCGCCACCTACATGCGCGGCGTCGCCTGGGTTGCGGTGCCGACCACCCTCGTCGGCCAGGTCGACGCCGCCATCGGCGGCAAGACCGCCGTCGACCTTCCCGGAGCGAAGAACATCGTCGGTGCGTTCCACTGGCCTGCCCGGGTCGTGCTCGACGCGGGCACGCTCGAGACGCTGCCGGACGAAGAGCGCCTGAACGGCCTGGCCGAGGTCGTCAAGACCGGGCTGCTCGCCGGCGAGCCGATCTGGGAGCGTCCCGAGCACGAGCAGGTGCGGCGCTGCGCCGCGTTCAAGGCCGCCCTCTGCCTGCAGGATCCCTACGACCGGGGAAAGCGCAACCAGCTCAACCTCGGCCACACCTTCGGCCACGCCCTCGAGGCAGCGGCCGGCTACGAGCTCCCGCACGGCAGAGCGGTGGCGCTCGGGATGCTCGCGGCGCTCCGCCTCTCGGGCAACGACGACGCCGCAGCCGTCGTCTCGGACGTGCTCGCACCCGAGCCCGTCCACGTCGACCGCGAAGCGGCGTGGGCCGCCCTCGCCCGCGACAAGAAAGCGGTCGGCGGCGTGCCGCGCCTCGTCCTGCTCGAGCAGACCGGCAAGCCCCGCTGGGGCGCCGAGGTCCCCGAGC
>DAIOGR010000383.1:0-2484 GCA_036745155.1 Gaiella sp. | reverse complement strand
CTGTGAGAAGTCGACCTTCGTCACGTCGTCGGTGAGGAACTCGGCGCCGAACCGCTCTGCCTGGCGGCGGAAGTCCTGCATCATCGCCGGCCCCATCACCCCGTCGGCGTAGCCCGGGTAGTTCTCCACGTCCGAGGTGATCATCAGCTGGCCACCCCAGTTGAACCCCTCGATCACGAGCGGCTCGAGATTCGCGCGCGCTGCATACAGCGCTGCGGTGTACCCGGCCGGCCCTCCGCCGATCACGATCACGTTGCGTACGTCGCTCACAGTGCCCTCAGCTCCTCCGTCAAGTTCTGCGCACCTGCGTTACAGGTGACCCAAGGGTAGACAACGCTGCGCGACCCCCACGTGTTCCCTCGGACGGGTGCGCTCAGGCGGCGTCGGCGCCGGCGGCGGGCAGCACCCCGAGCGAGGGCGTGTCCACGGTCAGCTCGGGGGACGAAAGGGAGCGGGTCTGTCGCTCGACCGGAACGAGCTCCGGCGGCTCGATGCCGGTGATCCCGTGCTGCTCGAAGCGCCGCGCCTGCGGCAGCACCTGGCGCTCGAGCGAGCCGACCGTCTCGTTGTACGACTTGACGGCACCGTCGAGAGAGCGGCCGAGCTTGGACACGTGCGCGCCCATGGTGGAGAGGCGCTTGTACAGCTCGCGGCCGAGGTCGCTGATCTGGCGTGCCCCTTCCGCGATCGTCTCCTGCTGCCAGCCGTAGTGGATCGCGCGGAGCAGGCCGATCAGGCTCGTCGGCGAGGCGGGGATGACGTTGTTCGAGAAGGCGAGCTCGTCGAGGCCGGGCTCGACCTGCAACGCCGCCCGCCACGACGTCTCGTCGTGCAGGAACATGACGACGAACTCGGGGGTCGACGGCAGCTGGCGCCAGTACGCCTTCTGGCCGAGCCGCTGGATGTGCTCCCGCACCTGGCGGGCGTGGTCGGCGAGGCCCGCCTGGCGCGACTCGTCGCTCGCGCCCTCCTCGACGGCCCGGAGGTAGCCGACGAGCGAGACCTTGGCGTCGATCACGATCGACTTCCCGCCGGGCAGGCGCACGATCACGTCGGGCCGCAGGCGGGCGCCGTCGTCGTCGGTCAGCGTGTGCTGCTCGTCGAAGTCGCAGTACGACAGCATCCCCGCCATCTCGATCACGCGCTTGAGCTGGATCTCGCCCCAGCGGCCGCGCGTGTGCGACTCGCCTCGCAGGGCGTTGACGAGGCTGCCGGTCTGCGCGCGCAGGCCCTCGTGGGCCTGGCGGACGATCTCGAGCTCCTTGTGGATCTCGCCGTAGGCGCGCTGCCGCTGCTGCTCGAGCAGGTTGACGTTCACCTCGACCTTCTCGAGGGACTTCTGCAACGGCTCGACGTAGGCGCCGAGTCGCCCGATCGCCTGCTCGGTGAAGACGTTCGCGTTCTCGCGCAGCGCCTCCGCCGACAGCGCCTTGATCGCGTTCGCGACCCGCTCGTCGAACGCTCCCCGCTCGGTAGCGAGCGCGCCCTCGACCTCGGCGAGCTGCCGCTGCGCCAGCCTGGCCTCGGCCAGCGCGGCGCCGCGCTCGGCGAGCGCGCGTCGCACCCCCACGAGGTAGACCCCGGCGGCGCCGAGCACGAGCCCGATCACAAGAGCGACGATGATCATGAGGGCATGGGAGTCTAGGGGGCGGCCCGGACGGCACGCCGCTGCCCGCGCCGTTGTCTACGATGCCGCGAACGTGCCGCCCAAGCCTCGCACCAACACGTCGAAGCACGCCGGTCCCGGCCAGCCGCGGCCGCTGCTGCCGCTTCTCCTCGGCGCCTCGGGCGTGGTCATGCTCGCCGTCGTCCTCGGCTTCATCGTGCTCCGCGGCGGGAACGGCGTGGACGCCGAGAAGTCGGCGAGCGCGAAGGCCGCGCTCGAGCAGGCCGGGTGCACGCTCACGATCGTCAAGGCGCTGAAGAACGCTTCCAACCACTCGGACGTGACCTCGCCGGACGCGAAGCCGAAGTGGAACACGTTCCCGCCCACGAACGGGCCGCACTACGGTCAGCCGGCGCTCTTCGGCGCCTATGACGAGCCGCTCCAGCAGGCGCGGGTCGTCCACAACCTCGAGCACGGCGGCGTCTACATCCAATACGGCAAGAATGTGCCCGCCGCCACCGTCGCGCAGCTGAAGAGCTTCTACGAAGCACACCAGAACGGGACGCTGCTCGCCCCGCTGCCGCAGCTCGGCAAGACGATCGCGCTCGGCGCCTGGGTCGCGCCCGACAACTCGGTGCCGGGCCGCACCGACCGCGGCGACGGCTATCTCGCCAAGTGCACGACCTACGACGAGAAGGCGTACGACGCCTTCTTCGCCGCCTACCAATTCAAAGGCCCCGAGCGCTTCCCCGCGAGCGCGATGGCGCCCGGCTCCTGACAGCGGACGCCTCTACACTCGGGCCGTACCGCCGGGGTGGCGAAACTGGTCAGACGCGCCCGACTTAAAATCGGGTGTCCCTCGGGACATCTGGGTTCGA
>DAIOGR010000382.1:0-2486 GCA_036745155.1 Gaiella sp. | reverse complement strand
TACTTGCGCGTCGCCGAAGCGACGTAGGCGGCGACCGCGGCGATCTGCGCCGGCGTCAGCTGCCCGCGGAACGACGGCATCGCCCCGAGCCCGTTCTCGACCCGCTGCGCGACGAGCGCGGCCGCAGGCGCCGCGCCGTCGAGATTCGGGCCGACGTTGCCCGTCGTGCCGGCAGCGGCGAGCGTGTGGCAGCTCCCGCAGCCCGCACTCTGAAAGACGGACTTGCCCTGCGCGAGCACCGCAGGGGTCACGGCCGTCGCGACGTCCTTCTCGTCGCTGCGGTCGACGAGCACCCCGACCGTGACGAAGGCGACTGCGGCCACGACCGCCATCCACCAGTGCGTCCTCCCGTTGTGGCGGAGGTTGAAGAAGAGCCTGACCCAGGCACCGAGCGCCATCAGGGCGACGAGCACGAGCCAGGCGTGGTCCGCGCCATAGGCGAACGGGAAGTGACCGGCCAACATCGTCAGCAGGACGGGCAGCGTGAGGTAGTTGTTCTGCACCGAGCGCTGCTTTGCCTGGACGAGCGGCCGCGGGTCGAGCTCGCGACCCTCCTCCTTGGCGCGGATCAGCTCGCGGTGCGCCGGGATGATGGCGAAGAGCACGTTCGCGGCCATCACGGTGCCGATCATCGCGCCCACCTGGAGCCAGGCAGCCCGCGGGCTGAGCAACTCACTCGAGCCCCAGGCCGCAAGCGCGATCAGGACGAGCAGCACGGGCCACAGCACCCTCGCAGTGGACACGAGCCGGTTGAGCACGTCGTAGGCGATCCAGGCGACGGCCAGCAGGCCGACGGAGACGGCGACCGCCGCCCACGGCTCGAGGTCGGCGACCGTCGGGTCGACGAGCTTGCCGCGGGCGTCGAGGTAGTAGAGGACGATCATCAGCCCGAACCCCGAGAGCCACGTCGTGTAGGCCTCCCACTTGAACCACGCGATGTGGTCGGGGAGGCGCTCCGGCGCCACGACGTACTTCTGCACCTGGTAGAAGCCGCCGCCGTGAACCTCCCACAGCTCACCGCCGACCCCCGCCTCGGCGTCCGCCGGATCCTGCGGCGCCCGCAGCGACTGGTCGAGCAGGACGAAGTAGAACGACGTGCCGATCCACGCCATCGCCGCGATTACGTGGAGCCACCGCAACCCCAGGTCGAGCCAGTCCTCCAGCGGACCGGAGAGGGCGAGGAGCTGGAGGCTCATCCGCGCACCCAGCGATCGGTCGCGATCGCCACGAGCTCCTCGAGCGCGGTCTCGAGCTCCGCTTCCGTGGGGTTGCCGATGCGTGAGCGGAGCACGTCGAGGACCTCCGCTTTCGGGCGCCGGTTCACGAACACGACGAAGCGGAACCCGTGACGCGCCTCGTAGGCGGCATTCAGCTCGGCGAGCTCTGCGAGCACGGCCGGATCGTCGTCGGAGCCCTGCTCGGCCGCCGAGCGCGCCGACAACCCTGTCTTCTGGCCGATCGCCGGGTGCGCGTCGAGAACCTCACGCTTCTCGGCCCCGGACAGCTCCGCCAGGACGCCGAGCGCGGATCCGAGCGGGTTGTCGCGCCCGGCGAGGAGCTCGACGAAGCGCGTGCGACCCTCGAAGAGCCCGGCGAGCTCGTCGACGCTCAGCTGCCGCGGTAGCTCGCGCACGAGAAGGGGGAGACGAGGAGCGGGACGTGATAGTGGCCGTCCACGAGCTCGATCGCGAGCTCGACCCGGCGGAAGAACAGCGACGGCGGATGGAAGACGAGACGGTACGTGGCCGGCGGCAAACCGTCGGCGAGGCGGGCGCGGCCGTCCGCATCCGTCTCGGCGTGCGCCAAAGGCTCTTCACCGCGGAGCAGCTCCACCCTCACCCCGGCTGCGGGCACGCCTGCGGCAGTGTCCAGCACATGGGTCGAGAGGGAGGCGCTCACAGCGAGAACCTTCGCGCTTGCGCCCGGTGTGCCTGCGCGATCTCGCGCTCGTCGGCGTTTGCGAGCGCGCCCTCGCGGACGACGTCGACACCTCCGACGACGAGCCGGTCGACCCGGTGTGGGCCAGCGAAGACGATCCCGGCGACCGGGTCGTCCGCTCCTCCGAGCTCCAGCCCATCCGTGCGCCACACGGCCAGGTCGGCGCACTTGCCCGGCTCCAGCGAGCCGATGTCGTCGCGCCGCAGCACCGAGGCGCCGCCGCGCGTCGCGAGGCGGATCGCGTCGCGGGCGGTCATCGCGGCACCGCCGCCGCGTCCCCGGGCGACGAGGAGCGCCTGCTTCACCTCGAGGAACAGGTCGCCGCGCTCGTTCGAGGCGGATCCGTCGACACCGAGGCCGACGCGCACCCCGGCGTCGAGCATCGCGCGCACCGGCGCGACGCCGGCACCCAGGCGGAGGTTCGAGGTGGGGCAGTGGGCGACGCCGGTGCCCGAGCTTGCGAAGCGGGCGATGTCGTCGTCGGACAGGTGAACGCAGTGCGCGCACCAGACGTCGTCAGCGAGCCAGCCGAGCCGCTCGAGGTACTC
>DAIOGR010000381.1:0-2488 GCA_036745155.1 Gaiella sp. | reverse complement strand
TCCACTCGGAGGCGATGTCGTGCTCGACCGGCACCCGCGCCCACTCCTCGATCGCGTAGCGGCCCGCGACGGCCGCGTGGTACGACGTGCCGGCGGAGAGGATGACGATGCGCCGCAGCACCCGCAGCACGTCGTCCGACATCCCCAGGCCCTCGAGCTCGAGGCGGCCGTGGCGCACCCGGTCGCCGATCGTCTCGGCCACGGCGTCCGGCTGCTCGTAGATCTCCTTCAGCATGAAGGTCTCGAAGCCGGCCTTCTCTGCGCTCTCGTCGTCCCAGTCGAGCTCGACGAGCTCGAGCTCGGCTGTGCTGGCGTCGGCGGCGACGACGAAGCGCGGGCCGTCGGCCGTCAAGGCGACGATGTCGCCGTCACGCGGGAAGTGCACCTCGCGCGTCTCGCGCAGGAACGCGGCTGCGTTGGAGGCGAGGAACATCTCGCCCTGCCCGACACCCACCACGAGGGGGCACTGGTGGCGCGCGCCCACGAGCTGCCCGGGGTGGTCGCGGTGGATCACGACGAACGCGAAATGGCCCTCGAGCTCGTTGAACGCCAGCCTCGTCGCCTCGACGAGGTCGCCGGCGTAATGCTCCTCGACGAGGTGGGTGACCGTCTCGGCGTCGGTCTCGGACGTGAACACGTGGCCGGCGTCGCGGAGGCGCTCGCGCAGCTCGCGGTAGTTCTCCACGATCCCGTTCAGCACGATGGCGACCTCGGCAGGATCGTCGCCTGCGAGCGGGTGGGCGTTCTCGACGGTGACGCCGCCGTGCGTCGCCCAGCGCGTGTGCCCGAGCCCTGTCGTCGCGGCCGACGGGCCGTCACCCGCCTCGCGCTTCAGGTTCTGGAGATTGCCGACCGCGCGTGTGTAGGCGAGGCCTTCCGCCTCGAGCAGGGCGATTCCCGCCGAGTCGTAGCCCCGGTACTCGAGGCGCTCGAGGCCGTGGAGCAGGAGCTGCTTGCACTCCCGCGGGCCGACGTATCCGATGATCCCACACATGTCAGGCGCATCTCCCTTCTCGTCCTCGCCTGCCGCTCGACGTGGTTCTTGCCACCGGTCACCCCGGAGCTCGCGCCGGCCCGTACGCGCCGCTAGCGGCGGCCGAGCTCCTCGCGAACGAGTCGGGCGATGCTACCACAGAGGTTCTCCGCCTCCGCGGCGGTTTCGGCCTCCGCGAGCACCCTGACGAGCGGCTCCGTGCCCGAGGCGCGGACGAGCACGCGGCCCCGGCCGGCGAGCTCGCCGTTCAGCCGCGCGGCCTCGGCGAGCACAGCCTCGGGCACCTCCCGGCGAGACACGCGAACGTTCTCCTTCGCCTGCGGGAAGCGTGGCATCACCGCCACCGCCTCTGACAGCGTGCCCTCGCCGAGGCTCCCGCAGAGGAGGAGCGCGGCGGCCAGGCCGTCCCCGGTGACGTGCCCGGCGAGGTAGATCACGTGTCCTGACTGCTCGCCTCCGAGCACCGCGCCCTCCTGCCGGAGCGCTTCGAGCACGTAGCGGTCACCGACGTCGGTCGTGAGCACTCGTACGCCGTGCTCGGCCATCACCCGGTGGAAGCCGAGGTTCGTCATCGAGGTGACGGCGACCGTGTCGACCCCGAGTGCGAGTGCGAGCACCGTGACGATCTGATCACCGTCGACGGCCTCGCCCCGCTCGTCCACGGCGAGCATCCGGTCGCCGTCGCCGTCGAACGCCACCCCGAGGTCGAAGGCGCCAGCGCGCACGACCTCCTGCAGCACCGACAGGTCGGTGGCGCCGCAGGCCACGTTGATGTTCTGCCCGTCCGGACGGTTCGCGATCGCGGTCACCTCGGCGCCGAGGCGCTCGAACACACGGGGCGCGATCTCCGAGAAGGCCCCGTTCGCGCAGTCGACGGCGATGCGCAACCCGGTGAGATCGGTGCCGAAATGCTCGACGACGTGCTCGACATAGCCGTCCACCGCCGTTTCCGCCTGTTCGACCGAGCCGCCGCCCGGGCCCGGCGTGTCCAGCAGCGCCTCGATCTCCGCCTCGGCCGCGTCGGTGAGCTTGTGGCCCTCGGCGTCGAAGAGCTTGACGCCGTTGTACTCGGGCGGGTTGTGCGAAGCGGAGACGACGACGCCCAGATCCTGGGCGAGCAGAGCCACGGCCGGCGTCGGCAGGACGCCGCCGAGCACCGCGACGCCGCCGGCCTCGACGATCCCGCGCGTCAGCGCCTGCTCGAGCAGCGGCCCGGAGCCGCGCGTGTCCCGTCCGACGAGTACCCGGCCGCGGCCCGCCCACGTCGTCGCCGCCCTGCCGAGCCGCTCCACGAGCTCCACCGTAAGCGTCTGGCCCACGATCCCGCGAACGCCGTCGGTGCCGAAATGGATGCGAGCCATGAGTGTTCGTACGCACGGGAGCGAGGCATGGCCTCGCCTTTACGTCAGTTCTGGAAGTGCTAGCGCTTCGAGAACTGGGGCGCCTTGCGCGCCTTGTGCAGGCCCGCCTTCTTGCGCTCGACCTGGCGGGCGT
>DAIOGR010000380.1:0-2490 GCA_036745155.1 Gaiella sp. | reverse complement strand
GTCGAGCCAGATCGACCAGTTCTCGAGATAGGTGAAGTCGAGCCGGACGAGGTCGTCGAACGAGAGCCCCGCGCGCCCCGAGATCTGCCACAGGCCGGTCATGCCCGGCAGCACGAGGTACCGCGCCCGGTGCCAGTCCTGGAGCAGCTCGTAGTCGCGCAGCGGCAACGGGCGCGGCCCGACGAGGCTCATCTCCCTCCGCAGCACGTTCACCAGTTGCGGCAGCTCGTCGAGGGAGAGCCGGCGCAACAGGCGCCCCACGCGGGTGACGCGCGGATCGTCCCGGATCTTGAAGAGAGCGCCCGAGGCCTCGTTCGCGCTCTCGAGCAGCGCCTGCTGCTCCGCCGCTCCGGCGACCATGGTGCGGAACTTCAGCATCCCGAAATCCTGTTCGCCGACACCGATGCGCCTGTCGACGTAGAGCACAGGGCCGCGCGAGTCCAGCTTGATGGCGAGGGCGACGAGCAGCCACAACGGTAGGCCGACCACGAGCAGGATGACGCTGAGGGTGACGTCGAACCCGCGCTTCAGCGCCCAGTCCCAGCCGGTCAGGATGGGCGGTCGCAGCTCGAAGAGCGGCACTCCCTGGCCCGGCACGTACTCGCCCTCGTGCATCAGCAGCTCCGTCGTGTTCGGGGCGAGGCGGACGCGGATCCCCTGACGGTGCGCGCGCTCGACGATGTCGAGCACCGTGCGCTCGTCGAAATCCGCCTCGGTCAGGATCAGCTCGTCCGGTCGCAGGCGGTCGAGGATCCCCGGCAGCTCCTCGAGGGAGGAGCCGAGCAGCGGGAGCCCCGGCTGGCCGACCGGAGCGACGGCGCCCACCAGCTCGTAGGCGATGCCGCCGCGGGATGCGATCAGCTCGCGCTGCAGGCGCTGCAGGCTCTCCCCTCCGCCGACGAGCACGGCGCGCCTCCGGATCCCGCCGACACGCAGCAGCTCGAGCGAGGCTGACTCGTACGCCGCCCGCAGCAGCCCGATGAAGAGCGCACAGGTGACGGTGGCCGTCGGGATCAAGCCGGTCGTCGTGAAGTCGTAATCGGTCCCGAGACCGAACGCGAGCACGATCAACGCGACGAGCACGAGCGAGGAGACGACCCTACCGGAGCCGGAGCGCCGCTCCCGTGCCGCGTACAGGCCCGCCTGGAGGAAGACGAGCACGGTGATCGGGGCCAGGAACGGCAGCCATTCCTTAGGCCCCGTCTCCCACAGGAGCGACCAGAACACCGTGTCGCCGTAGATGAGCGTCCTGAGCACGAGCGCGGCCATCAACCCGAGCGAGAGCCCGGCCACGTCGAGCACGACGAGCGCCGCAATGCTCAGCAGGCGCCGCACGACCCCGAGCACGGGGCCGCGTGAGACGAGATAGAGCCGGGACGACCTCATGTCCTTCGGCTCCTCGGGCGTCGGGCTCGGCGGCGCCTCCGGCCGGGCCGCGGGCGGAGCAGCATCGCGTGGCACCTGCAGATCCTACCCCCGGGCCGATCGGCGGCCCGGGCGGGCGGCGGCCAGCTCGCCCAAGACGGCGTCCGCCCACGACTCGACCGAATGCCCGCTCTCGACACGGCGGCGTAGCGCTCGCCCCACCTCCCACCGCAGCTCGGGCGGGGCCGCGGCGAGGGCGAGCAGCACCTGCGCCAGATCCTGCGGATCCCGTCGCGTGAAGCGGAGGCGCAACGGCAGCTCGCCGAGGAAGTCGTCCAGGGCGACGTTGCTCGACAGGACGGGAAGGCCCGAGGCGGCAGCTTCGTAGACGACCTTGTCGAGCGTCTCGCTGCCCTCCGGTTGCGTGGCGCTGACGAGGGCGTGGGCGCCCGCGAGCAGAGCCGGGATACGGTCGCGCGGAAGCGGCCCCTCCAGCCGCACCCGCTCGCGCAGGACGGGGCTCGCGGCGACCATGGCACGCAGCTCCTGCAGATGGGCCTGCTCCGCACCGGTGAGCGCCGGCCCACGGATCTCGAGCTCGGCGTCGAGGCCCTGCGCGACTGCGAGCTCCAGGCCGCGCAGCATCGTCGTGTATCCCTTCCACGGCGTCATCCGGCCGAGAGCGAGCAGGCGCAGCCGGGCGGGCACAGCCGGCGACGGCGAGGTAGGTGCCACGAACTGGCTCACGTCGATCGCATGGCCGATGCCGCGCACCTTGGGGCTCGCGAGCGGGAACGAGCGCCGGTCGACGCTCAGCACGACGTCGGCGGCGCGTGTTGCGAGCCGCAGCGACCGGTCGGCGTTCCAGTGCGTGTACCAGAGGCCGAGGGGGATCCGGTATCCCTTGCAGAGCGGGGCAGCCAGGAGCAGGAAGAGCGGGATCATGTGAGCGAGCACCGCGTCGGGACGCGTCGACGAGTGGACGACTTCCGCTGCGAGCGCGCGCTCGAAGGCGATGCCGCGGGCCACCCGCGACCGGGCCCCGAAGCGCCGCAGGGTAACGTTCGCCGGCAGCGCGTGCCGGCCGACGTGGTCGCAGAGGACGGTGACGTGCTCGCAGCGGCG
>DAIOGR010000379.1:0-2499 GCA_036745155.1 Gaiella sp. | reverse complement strand
GCGTCGACGAGATTCATCGAGGGCGACCCGATGAACGCCGCCACGAAGAGGTTGGCCGGGGTGTGGAAGAGCGCGTGCGGCGTGTCGAGCTGTTGCAACAGGCCGTCTCGGAGGACGGCCACGCGCTGTCCGAGCGTCATCGCCTCCACCTGGTCGTGGGTGACGTAGACCGTCGTCACGCCCAGGCGCTCGTGCAGCTTCGCGAGCTCGGCGCGCATGGAGACCCGGAGCTTCGCGTCGAGGTTCGAGAGCGGCTCGTCCATCAGGAACGCCTTCGGCTCGCGCACGATCGCGCGGCCCATCGCGACCCGCTGCCGCTGCCCGCCCGAGAGGGCGGCTGGCTTGCGGTTGAGGAGCTCCTCGAGCCCGAGCGTCTTCGCCACCTCGTCCACCCGCTGCTGCCACTGCGCCTTCGGCATCTTCCGGAGCTTGAGGCCGTAGGCGAGGTTGTCGCGGACGGTCATGTGCGGGTAGAGCGCGTAGTTCTGGAAGACCATCGCGATGTCGCGGTCCTGCGGCGGCTTGTCGGTCACGTCCGTGTCGCCCACGTAGACGTCGCCCATGCTGACGTCCTCGAGCCCGGCGATCATGCGCAGCAGCGTCGACTTCCCGCAGCCGGAGGGGCCGACGAGGACGACGAACTCGCCCGTGTTGATCTCGAGGCTGATGCGGTCGACTGCCCTGACCCCGTTCGGGTAGATCTTCGTGACAGCGTCGAGGCGAATCCCGCTCACGAGGCGCTCCTTCCGGCAATGACGATCGGATTGTCGATGGGGTTGCCCGCCGCGCGGAGCGCCGTCGGCAGCGCAGCTCCGTGCGCCCGGGTCAGCTCGCCGCAGAGGTCATCGATCGCGTCGAGAGTCAGCGTCGCGGCCGTGTTCGGATCGAGCATCGCCGCCTGGCGGACGAGCTCCGGGCGCTCCTCGAGCACGGCGCGCACCGTCAGCTCGACGACGTTCTCGAACGTGCGGTTGAGGGCGGCGAGCTCGGGCGGGTAATCCGGGACGGCCACGGGGTGTAGACCGGTGGCGTCGACGAGACAGGGAACCTCGACACAGCAGTCGTCCGGGAGCCCGGGCAGAAGCCCGGTGTTGCGCACGTTCCCGTAGATCACGCACGGCTGCCCCGTCTCCAGCGAGTGGATGATCGACGAGGCGTACTCGTTCGAGCGCTCGACGGGCAGAGCCTCGCCGCGGGCGAGCAGGCCCTTCACGCGCTCGTATTCGAGGAGGTTCTCCTCGCTGCGCCGGATGTACTCGTCGACCGGGATGCGGTGACGCTCGATCTGGTCGTCGTGGCGCATGAACCACGGCACGTACTCCGCGGCGTGCTCACTCGACTCGGTCGGGAAGTAGCGGAGCCGGCGGTAGAGCTGCACGCGCACCCGCCGCTGGAGCTCCGGATCGGACGCGATGCGCTCGTCGAGAAGCGGGTAGAGATTCTCGCCGTGGCGCTCGAAGCGGAGGATGAACGCCTGGTGGTTGAGCCCGGCGGCGAGGAACGTGACCTCCTCGGCGGGAACCCCGACGAGCTTCGCCAGGTCCTCGGTCGTGTACTGCACCGAGTGGCAGAGGCCGACCACGTTTTGCGTCGGCGTGCCCGCATAGACGAGCCAGCACAGCATCGCCATCGGATTCGTGTAGTTGAGCAGCCAACCGCGGGGGCAGAGCTCCGCCATCTCGCGCCCGAGCGCGAGCATGTGGTCGGCGGTGCGCAGCGTCCGGAAGATGCCGCCGATCCCGAGCGTGTCCGCGATCGTCTGCCGCAACCCGTACCGCGCCGGGAGCTCGAAGTCGAGCAGGGTCGCCTCGTGGCCGCCGATCTGCACCATGTTGATCACGTAGTCGGCTCCGTCGAGGGCGGCACGGCGGTCGGCGTGGGAGGTGATGGCGGGCGAGGCGCCCCGCTCGCCGGCGACGTAGCGCGCCATCGCCTCGGCGGTCGCGAGCCGGTCGGCGTCGATGTCGTGGAGCGCGATCTCGACGTCCCGCAGCTCCGGGAACGAGAGGATGTCGCCGAGGAGGTTCTTCGTGAAGACGACGCTGCCGGCGCCGATGAACGCGATGCGAGCCACTGGCTACTCCTTCGTCGACCCGAGCGTGAGGCCGCCGATGAACTGCTTCTGCAGAAGCGCGAACACCATGATCGTCGGCAGCGCCACGAGCACCGAGGCGGCGGCGATCAGGTTGTTGTCGGTGAAGTACTGGCCGGAGAGGCTCGTCAGCGACGAGGTGATCGGCCGCTTGTCGCCGGAGCTCATCAGCACGACCGCCCAGAAGAAGTCGTTGTAGATCCAGGTGAACTCCAGCACCGCCAGGGCGGCGAACGCCGGCTTGCAGAGCGGCATGATGATGCCGAAGAACTGGCGCGTCACGCTCGCCCCGTCAACCCGCGCCGCCTCGGTGAGCGACTTCGGCAGCGTCTTCATGTAGTTCGAGAGCACAAACGTGCAGAAGCCGGTCTGGAAGGCGACGTTGATCGCGATCAGCCCGATGAACG
>DAIOGR010000378.1:0-2515 GCA_036745155.1 Gaiella sp. | reverse complement strand
TCCCAGAAGTGGCGCCCCTCGGCGCCGGCGACGGCGATCGGGTTGATCGCGTTCTGCACCGACCACGAGTAGAGGACGTGCTGCTTGGCGTCGGCACTGATCTTCGCGCCGAGCGCGGGGTTCGTCTCGACAGTGGCCATGGGTCTCGCTCCTCGATTCGTGGGTCAGCACGATGCTACCGCGCCGGTGCAACCCGAACGGGGGCGGCCGCATCAAGCACCCGGGCTCTCGTGCCGATGATGGACCTGCGGGCGACGTGGTTGCCCGCGTCCCGACCAGCCACGTGCCGAACGAGCCTTCCACCACGCCAGCCGACTCCGCCGCACCCGGCTCGCGCGCGCACGCCCCGGCACTTCCTGCCCCGGGTGAGGGGTCGCCGCGGGCGCTCCGCCGGCTGGCGCTCCGGCTCGTGGGCGTCCTGGCGGCCGCAGGGTTCCTGGCGGGCCTGACCGCCGGCCACGGGCTCGACGACGTCACCTCCCAGCTGGCGGCCGCCGGGCTCGTAGCCGTCCTCGTGGCGATGCTGCTCTCGCCGCTCCCGGACGGCCTGGTGTGGTACTCGCTGGCCGCCCTGGCGCCCGCGTGCTTCGCGATCGGCGTGGGGCCGCTCGATCATCCCGAGACGTTCATCGGCATGCTCCTCGTGGGCGTCACCTGGATCGCGGCCTACCTCCCCCGGCGCTTTCTGGTGATCCACGTCGTTGCCGCGACGGGGGCTGCAGCCTGGGTGCTGACGAACGGGCACTACGGTGACGGTGCCGCGCTCGCAGCCGGCCTGTGGGCGCTCATCTTCACGGCGGTCGCCGTCGTCGTGTCGATCCTCTCCCGGGCGCTCCGCGGTGCCCGGGCCGAGGTGGAGGGCATCGCCGAGGCGATCGGCGCGCACTTCTACCGCGGGGTGCTCGAGCCGGACGGGAGCTACACGGAGATGTACGTCGGCCCCGGGTTCGAGCGCCTGATCGGCCGCCCGCCTCTCGACGGGGAGGCCACGGGCGAGACTTGGATGGAGGCCGTGCACGAGGCCGACCGGGACGACTACCGCGAGTGGCTCGCCTCGCTTGGGCCCGGCGTGTCGGACGAGCTCGAGTACAGGCTCGTCGGGCTGGACGGCGTGACGCGCTGGGTGCTCGAGCGCGTTCGCGTCACCGCCGTCGAGAGCGGCCGCGTCTTTCACGAAGGCCTCGTCTGGGATGTGACGGGTCGCCGCATCGCCGAGCGCAACCTCGAGCGCACGCGGAAACAGTTGAACGACCTGATCGAGGCGATCGACGAGGTGGTGGTGCAGTACGAGCCCGGCCCGGACGGTTGGCGCACCACGTTCGTGGGCCCGGGCCTGGAGCAGCTGGCGGGGCTGACGATGGGCCACGACGTGACCGATCCGCTCCTCGAGTCCGCCTCACTGCTCGACCGGCGACGCATCGTGGAGCACCGCCGGCAGGTCCTGCGGGACGGGCGCGGCGAGATCGAGTACCGCGTCGTCGACCCGGCCGGGGCGCAGCGCTGGATCTCGGAGCGGCTGTGGGTACGGTCGGACGGCGAGCGCACCGTCGTCGACGGAATCGCCTCCAACGTGACCGAGCGGGTTCTGATCACCGCCGAGCTCGCGACGGCACGGGACGAAGCGGAGCGGCAGGCACGCACCGACCCGCTCACCGGCGTCCACAACCGGCTCTACTTCTCCGAGCGGCTCGAGGCGGAGATCGCCCGCGTCCATCGCCACGGGCATCCGTTCGGGCTCGTCCTGCTCGACCTTGACCGGTTCAAGCAGCTGAACGACCGCCACGGCCATCTTGCCGGCGACCGGGCCCTGGTCGCGGTCGCGACACGCCTCAGCGAGCGCCTGCGGCCGTACGACGTGATCGCACGCTGGGGTGGCGAGGAGTTCGCCGTCCTCGTCGCCCAGGTGCCCGACGAGAGCGCTCTCACCACGGTGTGCGAGGCGCTGCGCCAGGTCGTGGCCCAGTCGCCGATCCCGGTGGGCGCAGGCGAGGTGACCGTGACGACCTCGGTCGGGGCCGTGCTGGCGACCGGCCCCTTCGTCACCGCCGACGGCCTGCTCGCAGCCGCCGACGAAGCGCTCTATCGGGCCAAGGACGCGGGACGCAACACGATCGAGGTGGTCGCCGCCACCGAGCAGGAGCCTCGCGCCACCGTCATCAACCTCGGCGGCCGCCGGCCCCGCGTCCGGTAGGCACGGGGCCGCCCCCTACGAGCGCAGCTCCTCGCCGAACTTGGCCCGCTTCACGAACCGGCCGAAGCCCGGCTCGACCTTGAGCTCCCCGTCCTGGACGACCACGGTGCCACGGATGAGCGTCACGTCCACGTCGCCCGTCACCTCGGTTCCCTCGTACAGCGTGTAGTCCTGCGCGCCGTGCATCGTCGCCGCTGCCAGCGTCGTCTTGCGATTCGGGTCGAAGACGACGATGTCGGCGTCCGAGCCCGGAGCGATGGTGCCCTTCTTCGGATAGAGCCCGAACAGCCGGGCCGCATTCGTGGAGAGCAGCTCGACCATCCG
>DAIOGR010000377.1:0-2532 GCA_036745155.1 Gaiella sp. | reverse complement strand
TTGACCGCGTACGCGCAGGCCGAGAACGTCTGGGCATAGGTCGAGTTGACGGGGGCACGCCGCTGCGGGTCGCTCCCGGAGAGGTCGAAGGAGACCCCGTCGGCGTCGATCTCCACCCGCGCGCGCAGCCGCACCGGCTCGTCCGTGTAGCCGTCCGTGTCGACGAATCCCTCCGCCTCGTAGACGCCGCGGGGCAGCGCCCGGATCTCCGCACGGGTACGCCGCTCGGTGTAGTCGAGCAGCTCCTGCATCGCGGTCACGATCGTGGCGTGGCCGTGGCGCGCGACGAGCGCCTGGAGCCTGCGCGCCCCCGTCGCGTTCGCGGCGATCTGGGCCCTGAAGTCCCCGGCGGTCTCGTGCTTCGAGCGGATCTGGGCGAGGATCAGGCTGAACACGTCGTCGACGATCCGCCCCGCTGCGACCACCTTGACCGGCGGGATGATCACGCCCTCCTGGAACACCTCCCGGAAGGCACCGATGCTCGCGGGCGCACCGCCGCCCACGTCCACGTGGTGCGCGAGGTTGGCGACGTAGCCGAGCAGCTCGCCGTCGGCGAAGACGGGCGAGATCAGGCTGACGTCGTTCAGGTGCACCCCGCTCGGGAACGGGTCGTTCGTGATGATCACGTCCCCGGGCCCCAGGCTCTCCGGGCCGTAGCTCCGCACCGCCTGGGGCACCTGCTCGACCATGGAGCCGAGGTGCACGGGCTGCGTGAAACCCTGCGCCACCGCCCGCAGCTCGGCGTCGAAGAACGCGCACGAGAAGTCCGAGCGCGTCTTGATGTTCGTCGAGTAGGCGCTGCGGCGCAGCGTCAGCACCATCTCGTCGGTCGCCGCGACGAGAGCGTTGCGGATCACCTCGAACGTGATCGGGTCGAGCGTCATGCCCGGTTCCCCGGCCCCCACACCGAGCCGAACGTCCGGCCTTCCGGAAAACGCGAGCCCGAGAGGCTCGAGATGTCGACCGGGGGCGCCTGGTCCGCGATCACCGCTGCCAGCGACTCACCGATCGCCGGCCCGAGCTTGAAGCAGTGACCGCTGCCGCCGAAGGCGGAGTAGTAGCCGCCGACCTCCTCCACCCCCACGATCGGGTACCAGTCCTCGGTGATGTCGTAGACGCCCGAGTACCCGGTCACGAAGGCGCCGCCGTAGTTCGGCTGGGTCAGTGTGGCGGCGAGCGCCGGCAGGCGCCGTACGAGCTTCGGCACCATCCGCTGCAGATGCGCTTCGTCGGTGCCGTCGTCGTAGGTGTCTGGGTCGGCGTGCTCCTTCTGCTTCGGCCACCCCTCGCCGACGAGCACCTTGCCGCCGTCGTAGTTGCGGAAGTAGAGCCGCTGCGTCACGTCCGACATGACCGGAATCCGGCCGAAGCCCTCGGGGGCGTCGAAGATCGCCTCGTGCTCGCGGCTGAACGTGAGCGGGTAGTCGATCCCGACCATACGGCCGATCCGGTCGCCCCACGGCCCGCAGGCGTTCACCACGACGGGGGTCGCGATCTCGCCGTCGCCCGTGACGACGCCCGTCACACGCCCGCCGGACGCGGAGATGCCCAGCACCTCGCAGCCTTCGTGGACGTGGAGGCCGTCGCGCCTCGCGGACTCGACGAGCGACTGCACCGTGAGCACGGGGTTCGCGTAGCCGGAGGTCTCCTCGAAGCACGCGAGCGCTACGCCGTCGAGCTGGAGCTCCGGCCAGCGCTCGGACACCTCCTCGGGCGTGAGGAGCGACGTCTTCACGCCGTGGGCCTGCTGCACCGGAACGACGTCGCGAAGCGCCTGCGCCTCGTCGGGCGGCGCGATCACCATGTAGCCCTGCTGTGTGAACCCGCTCGGGCCGCCGAGCTTCTCCTCGTCGTTCGCGAACATGCCGGCAGCGCGCACCGCGAGCCTGATCGCAACCTCGTTCGTGTAGTGCTGGCGCACGTGCGCCGCGGAGTACTGGGTCGAGCCGCCGCAGACCTTGCCCTTCTCGACGAGGACGACGTCCCCGAACCCGAGCTTCGTCAGGAAGTGGGCGGTGCTCGCTCCCATGATCCCCGCGCCGATCACGACTGCGTCGGCCTTGCCGATCACGCCTTTCTCCTCTCGTCTCGTAGAGCTCTCGTCGTCTCGGCGTCGGCGAGGCCGTCGGCCCCGATCACGACGCCGTACAGCGCCTGCGCCGCCGCGACCGAGACCTTCTCGTTCGCGACGTCGTGCGCGATCTCGTCCGGGTCGCGCACGAGCGGGTCGCCCCAGCCGCCGCCGCCCGCGGTGCGGTGCACGTACACGTCGCCCGCCTCGATCGTCGTCGAGAACATCGCGGGCAGCGTCTCCTCCGTCCCGTCCGGATGCTGGAGGAGGTTGCTCGAGGTGGCTCCGGTGCCGCCGCCGGCGAGCCCGTACGGCGGGCGGGCGGCACGGTCCGAGCGCACGATCAGCGACGTCTCCGGCGTGAGGCAGCGCCAGATGCGCTCGATCGCCAGGCCCCCGCGATGCTCACCGGCCCCGCCCGTGTCGGGCACGAGCCCGTACCGCTCGACGACGATGGGGAA
>DAIOGR010000376.1:0-2532 GCA_036745155.1 Gaiella sp. | reverse complement strand
ATCCCCTCGCCGTCCAGCGGCACGCTCGATCTCGGGCCGTTCACCGTGCACATGTACGGGCTCACGCTGCTCGTCGGCATCGCGGCGTGCGTCTGGATCACCGGCCGCCGCTTCGTCAAGCGCGGCGGCGACTGGGACCTGATCTTCCGCCTCGCCGTGTGGGGGGTCGCCGCCGGGATCGTCGGTGCCCGCCTCTATCACCTCGCCACGAGCTGGAACGAGGTACCGGACGAATGGTGGGGCGTGTTCGCGATCTGGAAGGGCGGCCTCGGCGTCTGGGGCGGGATCGGGCTCGGCTGCCTCGTCGGTGCCGTCATCGCGAAGCGCGCCGGAGCCGACGTCTGGGTGCTGGCCGACAGCCTCGCCCCCGGCCTGCTCGTCGCGCAGGCGATCGGGCGGCTCGGCAACTGGTGGAACCAGGAGCTCTTCGGTAAGCCCACCGACCTGCCGTGGGGCCTCGAGATCGACCCGGTCAACCGTCCCCTCGCCTACCTCGACCAGGCGACCTTCCATCCGACGTTCCTCTACGAATTGCTCTGGAACCTGCTCGTTGCCGCCCTGCTCGTGTTCGTGATCGAGCGCCGACTGCGTCCGCGTCCGCCCGGCCTGTTCGCGCTCTACATCGCTCTCTACTGCTTCGGACGGCTCTGGATCGAGCTGATTCGCGTCGATCCCGCCAACGAGATCCTCGGCCTGCGCGTCAACGTCTGGGTATCGCTCGTCGGCATCGTCGCAGGCAGCGCCTGGTTCTGGCTCTCGCAACGGCGCCGACGACCGCCCGGGCTGCAGGCCTCGGGGCCGGCCATGACCGTCCCGAAGAGCCGCGTCCGACACGGGAGCTAGGGTCGACTCGTGGCCACCGCCATCCGTGACCTCGAGCTGGACCTCGACGCCTTCGAGGGGCCGTTCGACCTCCTCCTGACGCTCCTGCTCAAGGATGCGATCCAGCCGGCCGAGATCGACATGGCCGCGATCGTGGTCGCCTTCGTCGAGCGGCTCGCCGAGCAGGACCGGCTCGACCTCGACGCCTGCGGCGAGTTCCTCGTCCTCATCGCAGCGCTGCTCGAGCTGAAGGCGAGGCACCTGTTCCCGGACGAGGAGGCCGAGCTGTCCGAGCTCGAGCCGGAGGAGGCCGCCGAGGAGCTGGCCCGCCGGCTCGCCGAGTACCGGCGCATGAAAGAGGCCTCCGCCTGGCTGCGCGACCGCCTCGACGCCGAGCGCGACCGCTACTTCCGGCTCGGACCGGCGCCGCTCGCGCCGGAGCCGGAACGCCGGCTCGCACCGCAGGAGCCGCTCAGGCTGGCGGAGGCGCTCCGTGCGCTCGCCGTCGAGCCGCCGCGGGTCTCGCTCGCCCACATGGCGCTGCGCTTCCCGCCGGTCTCCCAGTTCCTCGAGCGCTTCCGGGCGGTGCTGCGCCGGCGTCGCCGCTTCGACTTCGACACCGAGGTGGCGGGGCTCTCCCGGGTCGAGCAGGCCGTCGCCTTTCTCGCGCTGCTCGAGCTCCGCAAGTCGGGGGAGATCGCCATCTCGCAGGCGGCGCCGTTCGCACCCATCAGGGTTTCCACGCACGCCTGGCCGGTGGAGGCGACGCCCCGGACGGCTGCGGAGACCAGGGAAGACGAAAGCCACGACGAAAGGATCTCGCAGTGGACCGCCCGCTCCGCCTGATCTCATCGAGCCCGGTCGACGCGCTGGCGCGCACCGTCGAGGCGCTGCTCGTGATCGCGTCCCAGCCCCTCTCCCTCGACGAGCTGGCCGAGGCCACCGCGGACGACGTGGAGCGCATCCAGACCGCGATCGGGCTGCTGCGCGACCGCTACCGCGAGGGGCGCAGCGGGATCGTGCTCGAAGAGGTCGCCGGCGGCTTCGCGTTCCGCGCCTCCCGCGAGGCGGCAGAGGCCTGCGCGCGCCTGTTCGAGCGGCCCGCCGAGCGCGGCCTCTCGCAGGCGGCGCTCGAGACCGTCGCCATCGTCGCCTATCTCGGCCCGGTCTCGCGTCCCGAGATCGCCCGGATCCGGGGCGTCGCCGCCGACTCGGCCGTCGCCTCTCTCGTCGAGCGCGGCCTGATCGCCGAGGCGGGACGTGAGAGCGGCCCCGGCGGAGCCGTCCGCTATCGCGTCACCTCGCTGTTTCAGCGCGTGTTCGGGCTGGAGAGCCTGGCCGCGCTCCCGCGGCTGGACGATCTGGGCGCCGACCAGGAGAAGATCCGCGAGCGGCTGCTCGAAGTCGCGGAGGCCCGCGCGTCGTGACGGCAATCGCCGTCGTTCTCTTCGACGGCGCCGAGGAGCTCGACTACGCCGGCCCCTGGGAGGTGCTCGCAGCCTGGGCCCAGCTCCATCCCGACGACGGCGTCGACGTGTTCACGGTCGCAGCGACGACCGAGCCGATCCGCAGCGCCAAGGGGCTGCGCGTGCTCGCCGACCACACCTGGGAAACGGCGCCGACCCCGGACGTCGTCCTCGTGCCCGGTGGAGCGGGCGTCTATCCGCTGCTCGAGGACGCCGGGCTGCACGAGCGCCTGCGGACGCTCTC
>DAIOGR010000375.1:0-2537 GCA_036745155.1 Gaiella sp. | reverse complement strand
GCGATCGAGGGCGTGATCACGCGGCACGGCACGCTCGTCGGCCCGCTGATGACCGAGCTGACCGGGTACCCGGAGCTGACGCCGTACGGGGGCGGCTGGTGCGGCAACGACGTCTTCGCCGCCGCGCTCACCGAGGAACACCGGCAGCAGGCCCGCCGCTGCACCCAGTTGATGGGCGAGCGCCTGCGGCAGGAGGGGTATCGCGGCTACTTCGAGCTCGACTTCCTTGCCGACATGGACACCGGCGACATGTGGCTCGGCGAGCTCAACCCCCGGGTCACGGGCGCGAGCTCGATGACGAACGTGACGGCCGTCGCCTACGGGGACATGCCGTTGTTCCTCTTCCACCTGCTCGAGTTCATGGACGTCGACTACGAGATCGACGTCGCGGAGCTGAACGCCGGCTGGGCGCAGCCGAGCGCGATCGACGAGTGGAGCCAGTTCATCCTCAAGGACACGGCCCACGTGGTGGAGCGGATCACCGAGGCGCCGCGCTCGGGGATCTGGCGCCTCGATCCTGCGGCGCACGGCGGCATCTCGTTCGTGCGGCCCGACACCGACTGGCACGCGGTCGCAGACGAGGACGAGGCCTTCTACCTGAGGATCGCCGCCGAGGGCGGCTACCGCTATCCGGGTGCCGACATCGGCATCCTCGTCACGAGGGGCAGGCTGCAGACCGACGGCCACGAGCTGACCGGTCGCGCACACGCGTGGATCCAGGGGATCAAGAAGCAGTTCTGGACGGCGCCGGTCGCTCCGGCTCCGCCACAGCGACGGGCGCACGGGCCGTTCTCGTTCAAGATGCTGTGATGGCGACCGCGCTCACGTTCGAGGCGATCGAGGAGCTCGCGCCCGGCCCGAAGTGGGCCGGCCTGTTCGAGCGCCACTGGGCCCGGTACAGCTCCTGGTTCCTGCACGAGGGGGAGGCGAAGCGCACCTCCTACGCCGAGTCGCTGCGCGCACTGCGCGAGCACATGCCCGAGCTCGTGCCGGTGTACGAGGTGCTGTGCGAGCTCGCCGGCGGCGGCGATCTCGAGTCGCGCTTCCTCGCCATGTGGGCGCCGCCCTCCTACCTGTCGGGGTGCTCGCAGGCCGTCTGGCTGGGAGGGGATCCCATCCTCTGCCGTAACTACGACTATGCGCCCGCCCGGCTCGAGGGCGCCATCCTGCACACGAGCTGGCTGAGGCCGGTGATCGGGTCGAGCGACTGCGCGTGGGGGCTGCTCGACGGGGTCAACGGCGCGGGGCTCGCCGTGTCGCTCGCCTTCGGCGGCCGCAAGGTCGTCGGCGGCGGGTTCGGCGTCCCTCTCGTCGTCCGGTACCTACTCGAGACGTGCGAGACCACGGAGCAGGCGCGAGCGACCCTGCGCAGGCTGCCCTTCCACCTCGCCCACACCCTCACGATCGTCGACGCGGAGGGGGACGTGTGCACCGCCTACCTCGCTCCCGATCGGCCGGTGGAGCTGTCCCCGAAGGTGGTGGCCACGAACCATCAGGGGCGGATCGAGTGGAGCGAGCACGCCGTCGTGACGCGCACCGTCGAGCGGGAGCGCCGCCTTGCGAGCCTGCTCGCCCGGGAGTCGACCACGCCGGAGCGGTTCGTCTCGGCCTACCTGCAGCCCCCGCTGTACGCGCGCGACTACGACCGGGGCATGGGCACCCTGTACACGGTCGCCTACCACGTCCTCGAGGGGCGCGCCGAGTACCGCTGGCCGGGCCTCGTCTGGGAACAGCGCTTCGGCGCGTTCGAGGAGGGGGCACGGTCGGTGCACCTGGCGGAGCAGCCGGCCGCCTGAAGGCTACGGCGGCGGCGTTCCCAGCCTGCCGATCTGCACGAGCCCTGCGGCCACATGGTCGACCTGCAGGGTCGTGTGCCGGATGCCGAACGACGTGGCGAGTGCCTGCTCCACCGCACGTCGCACGGCATGGCAGTCCTCGCCACGGCCCACGAGCACGTGGGCTGCGAGGGCGTCG
Source organism: Gaiella sp. (assembly GCA_036745155.1). Classification (GTDB taxonomy): domain Bacteria; phylum Actinomycetota; class Thermoleophilia; order Gaiellales; family Gaiellaceae; genus Gaiella. The sequence goes on along the minus strand of DAIOGR010000375.1, from coordinate 563 downwards.
AACCCCGACGTGATCGTCCACACGTGGAGGTCGTGGACGCTCTCGACCCCGGCGACGCCGAGGATCACCCTCTCCACGTCGCCGGTGGCGGTGCCCGGCGGCGCTCCCTCCAGCAGGATGTGGAGCGAGTCGCGCAGCACGCCCCACGCGCTCGCGAGGATGAGGAGAGCGATCCCCGCCGAGACGATCGGGTCGGCGAGCTCCCAGCCCGTCGTCAGGATCAGGATTGACGCGACGATGACGCCGACCGACCCGAGCACGTCGGCGGCCACGTGCCGCAGGGCTGCCTCGACGTTCAGGGACTCGCGGCCGGAGCGGGCGAGGATCGCGAACGCCGCGACGTTGCTCGCGAGCCCGCCGGCGGCCACGGCGAGCATCCAGCCTCCGAGCACCTCCGGCGGGTCGGACAGCCGCTGCGCCGCCTCGAACAGCACCCAGCCGGCAACGAGCACGAGCAGCAGCCCGTTGAGGAATGCGGCAATGATCTCGGCGCGCCGGAAGCCGAAGCTCCGGTTGGGCGTGGGAGGCCGCCGTGCCAGCCAGATCGCCCCCAGCGCGAGCAG
>DAIOGR010000374.1:0-2545 GCA_036745155.1 Gaiella sp. | reverse complement strand
GACATCCTTGCGCGCTACGCGGCCGATGCCGCCTGCGAGGTGGACGGGGTGCGCGGCGTCGTCGACGGCCCCCGCCCGCGGCATCGCGGAGTGAAAGTGACCGACGTGGCGGGAACGGTGTCGCTCGAGCTCCACCTGGCCGTCGACTGGGGCGCCAACGTCGCCGACGTGGGCCGCTCGGTGCAGGCGCGTGTCGCCGACTACCTGGGCCGGATGGCCGACGTGACGCCGGCTTCCGTCGACGTGGTGTTCGACGAGATCGGTCCCCCGGCGGCACCGGGAGCCTGATGCCCTCCCGGGTCGCCGGCCTCACGCGAGGCACGCTGGCGACCGCGCCCGGCGTCTGCCGGGACTGCGTGTGGTGGCAGTCCCGCGGCAACAGGACGGCCTCGAAGGAGCGGTGGGTCGACCGGGCCGAGGAGGAATGGGGCGAGTGGGGCACGGTCTACTTCGACGACGACGGTAATGTGATCGGCTCGATGCAGTACGGCCCGGCGCACCTGTTCCCGCGCGCCGCCGACCTGCCGGCAGGGCCTCCCACGGACGACGCCGTCCTCGTCACGTGTGCGTATCTCGCCGGCGGAGCGGCGGAGTGGGTCGAGAAGTCGCTGTTCCTGGCCGCCATCGGCGAGGCGCGCGACAAGGGTGCCCGTGCGCTCGAGGCCTTCGCGTACCGGTACCCGGAGGAAGCGACCACGGACGACCGGTTCCTGGTGCACCGCACGGTGTTCCCGCGGGACTTTCTCGAGGACTTCGGCTTCACGACGGTGAGAGCGCAGGGCAGGGTGGAGCTGTGCCGACTGGAGCTCAGCTCGCTGCAGCCGGTCGAGGAAGGCCGGCGCGCCCGTGTCCTGCGTGTCGTGCAGGAGGCGTTCACGCCGGCTCCGGCTCCCGTGCCGCCGCGTGCATGAGAGGTCGCGTAATCACCGGCACGAAGCCTTGCCCGCATCGGTGAAGGTCGCGCCCGCGACGGGGAGGAAGCGCCAGTCGTAGCTGTCCGGGCGGAGCGTGAGGCGGAGGACGCCCCACGTGTCGGCGTTGCGCACCTCGCTGCCGCGACGGAGGGTAGCGAACGGGCGCAGCTGCTTGCCGCCCGTGCCGACGACGAAGGAGCGAATCCCCTTCAGGGGCGCTAAGCGCTCGTAGTCGTGGTCGTGACCCTGCAGGACGACGTCCGCCCCGGCTCGGGCGAGCAGGTCCCAGAAGGGCGCGTAGGCGGTGTCCGAGCCGTGGTCGCCGGAGCTGAAGCGCGGGTGGTGCCAGTACGCGAGCGTGCACCGCGCCCGGCTGGCCGCGAGGTCGGCCTGGAGCCACAGCCACTGCGGTGAGCCGCGCCCGCAACCGCCGACGTGGTCGCAGTTCGAGTTGAGCACGACGACATGCCAGGCGCCCAGTCGGTAGCTGTACCAGCCGGTCACGGGCAACCGGAACAGGTCGATCGCGACCGCGGCCGTGCCGGTGTTGTAGTCGTGGTTGCCGAGGGAGGCGCGGATGCGAGGGACGAAGCGGCCCCAGGCCGGCGTGAAGCAGCGGGAGAAGTCCTCCGCCGTGCCGTTGTCGTAGGCGATGTCGCCGAGCAGGGCGATCGGCCCGGGCAAGCGCGATACGAGGGCTGCGGTGAGCTCGTCGCCCTCGGAGCCGCACGAGGCGACGTCGCCGACAGCGGTCAGCGTCACCTGCTTCGGCGCACCGAGGCTCGCGGCGGCGCAGCAACCGGCCACAGCGGCTGCGACGGTCGCGATCGCCAGCCCGCGCCGCATCGCTAGAGCTTCTGTTCGGCAGTGGCGCCGAGGAGGAGCTCTGCGATCTGGATCGCGTTGAGAGCGGCGCCCTTGCGGAGGTTGTCGTTGGCGAGGAAGAGCGCGAGCCCGTTCGTGGCCGCCTCGTCGCGACGGATGCGCCCGACGAGAACCTCGTCTCCACCGGCCGCGTCGGCGGGGGTGGGGTAGTCGGGCAGCCGTAGCACCCGCACGCTCGGGGCCTCGCTCAGGATCGCCGTCGCCTCCTGTGGCGAGAGCGGCTCCTCGAACTCCGCCCAGATCGCCTCGGAATGGCCGACGAGAACCGGCACCCGGACGCAGGTCGCGCTGATCGGCAGGTCGGGCAGCTCCAGGATCTTGCGCGTCTCGGCGCGCAGCTTCGACTCCTCGTCGGATTCGTCGCCCTCCCAGGTCCAGTCCATCACCAGGTTGTGCGCGGCGGCAGGCTCCGCGCGCAGGGCCTCCATGCGCTGGGCACCGGCTCCCGAGACGGACTGGTAGGTGGCGACGTGCACGCGCTTCAGGCCCGCCGCGTCGTGGAGGGGCTTGAGCACGCACGTGAGCGGGATCGTGCAGCAGTTCGGGTTCGCCACGATCCGGTCGCGCTCGAGCGCCTCGACCGCCCGGGCGCCGTTCACCTCGGGCACGACGAGCGGATACCCGTCGACGAGGCGGTAGGCGGACGACTTGTCGACGCAGATCGCACCCGCACCCGCCGCCACCGGGACGAGGGCCTTGCTCGCACCGGTACCGACCGAGAAGAGGAAGAGGTCGACGTCGCCGGC
>DAIOGR010000373.1:0-2556 GCA_036745155.1 Gaiella sp. | reverse complement strand
GCCGCTGCCGCCCTGTGGGCGGCGCTCGACCCGGCGCGCGGCGGGCTCGCCACCCTGCTCGCGGCGGCAGCGCTCATCGCGGGCGGCTTCGCCTGGCTCGAGAGCGGCTCCGTCACGGCGCGCGACCTGACCCTGATCGCCACCCTCGGGGGCCTCGCCGCCGCCGGCAGGGTGCTGTTCGCGCCGATCCCGAACGTGCAGCCGGTCACGGTGATCGTCGCCGCGGCCGGCGTGGCGCTCGGGCCGCGCCGGGGCTTCGCCGTCGGAGCGCTGGCGGCGATCGCGTCGAACATGTTCCTCGGCCAGGGGGCCCACACGCCGTGGCAGATGCTCGCCTGGGGCGGGTGCGGCGTCGCCGCGGGCCTCGCTGCCCCGCTGCTGCGCCGGCGCGTCCCGTTCGCCGTCTTCTCGCTGGCGCTCGGCTTCGCCTTCGGAACCGTGATGGACCTGTGGCTCTGGTACGGGTTCTACCCCCACACGTGGGCCTCGCTCGTCACCGTGCTCGGGGCAGGGGTCGCCTTCAACGTCGCGCACGCCACGGGCAACCTCGTGCTCGCCCTCGTGGCTGGGCCGGAGCTCCGTCGCGTGCTCGACCGTCACGCCCGGCGGGTGCGGACGGAGGTCGTGTGGGCCTGAGAGTGATCCCGGCGATCGCCTGCGCGCTCGTGCTCGCGCTTGCGGGTCTCGCACCGGCGGCAGCGGGGCCGGCCGCAGGCGCTGTGCGATTCCTCGAGGCGCGTCAGGCCGAGAGCGGCGGGTTCGCGGAGGCAGGGCGCGTCCCGGACGGTCAGCTGACCGCCTGGGCCGCGCTCGGCCTCGTCGCCGCGGACGGCTCGTCGCCGGCGCGCGCCCGGGCGCTCGGGTTCCTTCGCACGGCGCCGGTCGACCGCAGCGCCGAGACCGATCTCGCGCTGCGCGTGGTCGCACTCGTCGCTCTCGGAGACCGGCCGGCCGGCCTGCTCGACGAGTTGCGGGGACATCGTCCGAGCACGCTCGTGAACGCGACCATCTGGACGGTGCTCGCGCTGCAGGGGGCGGGGGAGAAGGTGCCTCCGGCACTGCTGCAGGCGGTGCTGACGGCCCAGCGGCCGAGTGGAGGCTGGCCGTGGTCACGCGGCGGCCAGCCCGACTCGAACGACACCGCGGCAGCGATCCAGGCGCTCCGCGCCGGTGGGGTCGGCGGCGCTCCCATACGGCGCGGGATCGCTGCGCTGCACGCCTTCCAGAACCGCGACGGTGGCTTCGGGCTGACGAAAGGGCGTGCCTCGGACGCCCAGTCGACCGCGTGGGCGATTCAGGCGCTCCTGGCCGCCGGCGAGCGTGTCGGGAGGCCTCCGTTCCGCTTCCTGGCGCGCATGCGGCAGGCCGACGGCAGTTACCGCTACTCGGCCGCCTACGCCACCACACCGGTCTGGGTGACCGCCCAGGTGCTGCCGGCGCTCGCCGGGAAGCCGTTCCCGCTCCGCTGAGTACGATTGCCTGGTGCGGATCACCCTGGCAGTCGTCGTCGCCGCCGCGCTTGCGCTCCCGGCCGCCGCTCCGGCCGGGCGCGTGACGCTGCAGGACACCGTGCCGAGGGCCGGCGTCTCGACGATCGTGATCACCGTGCGCAAGCCGGCTGCCTTCCGGGTGCAGCTGCGGACCTCGACGCAGGGCCGCACCCGGCTGTTCCTGCTCGGTCGCACCGCCCCCCGGGGCGGTGCGCTGCTCGACACCGCCACGACCGCGTGCGAGGGAGCGGCGGGATCGTTCTACTGCAGCGGCGCCTACGAGCCGCTGCCGCGCGGCACGTACACCTTCCGGATCGTGCGCGTCTCCGGGCCTGCCACCCCTGTGACGCTGACCGTCCGCTGGTGAGCGCGTGAGCGGTCTGGCCACGCACGACGATCTTCTCTCCGATCTCAACCCGGCCCAGCGGGAGGCGGTGCTGCACGTGGACGGGCCGCTGCTCGTGATTGCCGGCGCAGGCTCGGGCAAGACGCGCGTGCTGACCCACCGGGTCGCCCACCTGATCAGGGCGCATGGGGTGAAGCCGAACGAGATCCTCGCGATCACGTTCACGAACAAGGCGGCGGGGGAGATGCGCGAGCGGCTCGAGCAGATGCTCGGCCGCACCGCGCGGGCGATCTGGATCCTCACCTTCCATGCGGCGTGCGGGCGCATCCTGCGCCGGGAGGCCGAGCGGCTCGGCTACCGCTCGAACTTCACGATCTACGACTCGGCCGACCAGGTGCGGGTCGTGAAGGCCTGCCTGGAGGATCTCGGGCGCGATCCCAAGCGCTTCACGCCGCGCGGCATCCACACCCAGATCTCGAACGCGAAGAACCAGCTGATCGGCCCCGGCGAGTACATGCGGCGGGTCTCGTCCTTCTACGACCAGACGGTCGCCGAGGTGTACGAGCAGTACCAGCGCCGGCTCGCCTCCTCGAACGCGGTCGACTTCGACGACATGCTGATGCTGACGGTCGAGGTGTTCGAGCGCTTTCCCGAGGCCCTCGCCCACTGGCAGCACGCGTTCCGCTACGTGCTCGTCGACGAGTACCAGGACACGAACCA
>DAIOGR010000372.1:0-2590 GCA_036745155.1 Gaiella sp. | reverse complement strand
CGGCGCCTCCCCGCCTCGTCGGGCGTGATCGCGCGGCCGTGCAGGGCACGCCGGGCAAGCGCGGCCTCGTCGTCGCCGCCGTACGCCTCGCGCAGCGCCGCGGCCGCCTCCTCCGCGTCGATCCCGCGCGACCGCAGCATCTGCTCGGCCCGCCGCCGGCCGTAGCGCCGGGAGCGCATGCCGCGCGCCAGCTGGCCTGCGAGCTCGGCGTCGTCGAGATAGCCGTAGCCCGCCGCCGCGTCGATCGCCTCGCGGGCGATGTGCGGGGGGATGTCGCGGGCGGCGAGCTTGCGCTCCAGCTCGGCGACCGACTGCGTCCTGGCTGCGAGCGAGCGCACGACGAACAGCCGTGCCCGGCCGCGCGCCACCGCCTCCTCGACCGCGGCCACGCGCATCTCGTCGAGAGCGTCGCCGTCGCGAACGTCGAGCTGTGCGAGCAGCTCTGGCTCCACCCGCAGCCATGCTCTCCCGTCGAGCCTCAACGCGAAGGGGCGGCGCCGCCCCCCTGCGGGGGGCTCTTCCTCGTCACGCTCGATCGTCAGCCGGGCCACGACCTCACGCTACGACACGGGCGAAGGCCTCGCATCGTCGCCTCTGGACCTGTCCGACGCCGGGCTGAGCAGCACGACGGGGATCTGGCGTGCCGTCCGCTCCTGGTATGCGGCGTACCCTGCGTACCGAGCCGTGATCCAGGGCCACAGGCGCTCCCGCTCCGCCGCTGCGGCCGTGGCCGCCCTCACCGGGAGGCGCTCGCCGCCGATCGTGACGACGGCGTCGGGGTGCGCCCGCAGGTTGAGCAGCCAGTCCGGGGCCCGGTCGGCCCCGCCGTTCGAGCCGATCACGACGAGATCGTCGCCGTCGCGGAAGAAGGTGAGCGGCGTGGTGCGCGGCTCGCCGGAACGGCGCCCCGAGGTCGTGAGCAGGAGCACGGGCATTCCGGCCACCGACCCGAGCAGCCGTCCCCGGCTCGCCCGGTAGAGGACGAGGTGGGTACGGCTGAGCGCCTTGATCGCCGCCCGCCTGAGGCGGACGCGCAACCGGGATGCGCGGGCCATGCCCGCCACGGTACCGCTACATCGCCGGCAGGTCCGGCACGCGCGGCACGAACGCCGTGAAGTGCTCCTCGTTCTCCCGGATCCAGGCCACCCCGCCGGCCGAGTAGTCGAAGCTGTCGATGAGCTCCTCGTCGACCTCGTCCAGGGTGAGCGGCCCGTAGCAGCCGTGCACCGCGTGATCGTGGAGCTCCACGGCCCAGATCGCGTGCGAGCGCTCTTCGACCCAGAACTTGCGCCTGATCTCCATCGCCCGTTCCTCTCCGGGGACGACCGTTTCGCCACGATCATCAGTCGCCCCGGAGCGAGGCGCATCCGGCAACACCCTGATCCCGCTCCGGGAACTCCCGTGTTGCGTAGTTGCCCGAACGGAGATCGGCGCATTTTCCGATGCCCGAGGCAGCGCTCCGCTCCGAAGATGCTGACAACGACCACCGACGCGCGTTTCGAGGTGAGGAAGCCGTGGCTTTCGAGACGATCAGCAAGGACACGAGCACGCTCAAGGTGACCCCGAACCTGCAGGACTACGAGGCGGCGCGCAGCCCCGACTTCTGGGTGCGGGCGCGTGCCGAGCTGGACGGGCTGCCCGGCGGGAAGGGCCTCAACATCGCCCACGAGGCCGTGGACCGGCACGCCGCGGGAGCGCGCGCCGACCATCTCGCGCTGCGCTGGCTCGGCAGGAACGGGGAGGTGCGCAACTACACCTACGCCGACCTCGGGCGCGAGACGAGCCGCTTCGCGAACGCGCTGCAGGGCCTCGGCCTCGGACCGGGAGACCTGCTCGGCGGGCTCGCCGGCCGTATCCCCGAGCTGTACATCGGGGCGCTGGGGACGCTCAAGCACCGCAGCGTCTTCAGCCCCCTCTTCTCTGCCTTCGGGCCGGAGCCGATCCGGACGCGCCTCGAGCTCGGCCATGCCCGAGCGCTCCTCACGACCGAGCTGCTCTACCAGCGCAAGGTCGCCGGGATCCGCTCGACGCTGCCCGAGCTCGAGCACGTCATCCTCGTCGGCGAGGGCGGAGCCGAGACGAACGTCCCCGGCACGCACGACTACGGGCGCCTGCTGGCGGCCGCCGACGACACGTACGAGATCGGCCCCACCGACCCCGAGGACGTCGCCCTCGTGCACTTCACGAGCGGCACCACCGGCAAGCCGAAGGGCGCCGTGCACGTCCACGCCGCGATCGCCTCCCACACCGTCACCGGCAAGCTGGCTCTCGACCTCCACCCCGAGGACGTCTTCTGGTGCACCGCCGACCCGGGCTGGGTGACAGGCACCTCGTACGGCATCATCTCGCCGCTCTCGAACGGCGTCACGATGATCGTCGACGAGGCCGAGTTCGACGCCGAGCGCTGGTACGGCATCCTCGAAGCGGAGGCCGTTTCCGTCTGGTACACGGCGCCGACGGCGATCCGGATGATGATGAAGACGGGGATCGACCTCGTCCGCCGGCACGACTTCCCCGCCCTGCGCTTCCTCGCGAGCGTCGGCGAGCCGCTCAACCCGTCGGGCGTCGTCTTCGGCCAGGAGGCGTTCGG
>DAIOGR010000371.1:0-2600 GCA_036745155.1 Gaiella sp. | reverse complement strand
CCGTGAACCGGTAGGCCGAGCGGCCACGGTACACGGTGGCGTAGGCGTAGCCGACGACCTCACCGTCGAGCTCCGCCACGAGGTACGGCATCCCCTCGGCGAGCACGTGCCCGCGCCGCTCCGCCATCTGCGCGACCGTCGGAGCGCTCTCCTCGAACGTGCCCGAGCCGTAGCGCACGAAGTGGGCGTAGATCGCAGTGATCGCCGCGAGGTCGGCGTCGTCGCTGGGGCGGATACGTGGGGACGACATCCCGGCGAACTGTAGAGCGGACCGTACGCCGGCGGCATTGCCACCACGTTCGAACGCGATCACTCTCTCGCAGGCAAGGGCGCGCTGACGCTGCGTTGGAGGCTCATCGGACGCGCCGGCGCTAGGAGAGCTCCAGCCGGAGCAGGACCTCGTCGCCGTGGAGATCACCGGTTCGTTGGAAGCCGTAGCGCTCGTAGAACGTGACCGGGCTGCCCTCGCCCTGCCCCGCGCTCGTCCACATCGTGGCGACGCCCCGGTTCCGGAAGTACGCGACGACCAGGTCGAGCGTTGCCGTGCCGAAGCCGCGTCGCTGGTAGCGCTCGTCGATGAGCAGCTTCCAGAGGTAGTGGGCGATGTAGTCGGGGCTGCCGACCTCGTCGGCGATCATCACGAACCCGACCGGCGTCTCCTCGGCATAGATCGCCCAGTAGAGGGCCTGAGCGTCCGGCTCCGCCGCCGCCTCGAGAATCGACTCGCGGACACCGCTGACAAACCGTCCCTGAGCCGGCGTCACGGCAAGGGCCTCGACCGCTTTCCGATTCGCGTCGGTGATCGGTCGGAGAGAGACCACCGCCTCAGACTAAGCCAACTGCGCGCCGGTTTCCGGATGGGCCACGCGACGACGAGTCACCGCACCCTCCGCCGAGTCGTGGTGCGCACGGCTTCCAACCACCTCGTGACCTATGCGGCCGCGACCCTGTGCTACTCCCACCAGAAGGCTTCGCCGAGCACCAGGAAGGCAAGCAGTGCCGGGAACACGCAGAGCGGGAGCCACAGCAGCGTCCACCGCTCGTGCCTGATCTTCGCGACCACCGCTGCCAGGAACCCAGCGAGTGAGCCCAGGCACCCTACGAGCGCAGTGATTGCGAGGAGCGCCCCCAGCAAGGTGTCTTCGACCGTGCTCTCGACCCCAAGGGCATACGCGATCACGACGACTGCGATCGACGCGACAGACGCTGCTCCGAAGACCGCGGCCAGGCGGAATGCCCAGACTGCGAGGCGGCCATCAGTGTGATGGTGACCCGTCGGCGCGGGCACGTGACCAGGAACGGGAGCGACTGTCATCGAACTCACCTCCCTCCATTCCCAGTATCGCGCTGATCGCCGACTCGCACATCGGTAGTTGCGGGCAGGCAGTGTGTGGCGGATGGTCCTGCCCGGATGTTGGAGATCGCGCTGCTGCCGGCTGCTGCAGCAGATGCCGCGTTGGGGCTTCTTCAGCGGGAGGACGGCGCCTGCTCAGCGGTTGGCGTCGTTGTCGAGCCACGTGCCCGACACGGCCGACCAGAACTCGGGCTGGGGGCGAAAGCCGAGCGAGGCGTAGAAGTCCCGGGCGTCGTCGGTCTGCAAGCCGACGTGCTGCCCCGGCACCTGCTCCACCAGCAGCCGCACCAGCGCCGAGGCGATCCCCTGCCTGCGCCAGGGAGACGACGTCCACACGTCCAGGAGGTAGGCGTTGCAGACGCCGTCCGACAAGAGCCGCGCCAGGCCGACCACCCGCTCGCCGTCACGGGCGATCGCCACGTGCGCCGACTGCTCGAACGAGCGCCTCAACGCGTCCGGCGAGCGTCCGTTGTCGAAGTCGTCGTCGGCCAGATCGGCCTTCACCTGCACCCAGTCGATGCCGTCGAGCGAGCTGTCGCAGCGAACCGGCATCGGCGTCAGTCGTTGAGGAGGCGCGCCGGGTCGAACAGCTCGAGCAGGGAATCGCCCTCCCCCGTCACCGCGCGTGCGACGAGCTCGCCGCAGGCAAAGCCGAGCACGTTGCCGTGCCCCGAGTAGCCCCCGGCAACCCACACGTTCTCGAGGTCGGGCACCCGGCCGACGACGGGCAGGAAGTCCATCACCATCCCGAAGATGCCGGCCCAGCGGAAGTCGATCCGCAGCTCACGCCCGACCAGCCCGTTCACGAACGCGTGCAGCGCCAGCTGCACCGGCTCGGTCAGCTCCTCTGCGGCCGTGAACTCCGATGCGAGGGAGACGTCGCGAAAGCCGCCGGCCACGATCCGTCCGTCCTCCGCCTGGTGCCAGTAGTCGAAGCCGTGGCGGCCGTAGTGCGGTATCTCGAAGAGCCGCTCCGGGATCGGCTCGGTCGCCACCACCTGGCCGCGCGTCGGGATGATCAGCCCCTCAATGGGGCCGAGCAGGCCGCTCGGATAGCCGTCCGTGCAGACGACCACGGCGGCGCCGTCGAGCTCGCCCAGCGACGAGATGCGCGTGTGCTCGCGAATCTCGACGCCGGCGGCAGCCGCGAGCGCAGCGAGCCGCCGCACGAGGCGGGCCGGCTGCAGCACCCCGTCGGGAACGTGGCGGAGCGCCGCGGTGAAGCGGCCGGCGAGCGGTGCGTCGA
>DAIOGR010000370.1:0-2610 GCA_036745155.1 Gaiella sp. | reverse complement strand
CGCCGCCGTCGCCGCCAGCGTGCTCCTCGCCCGAGGCTACGACGTGCGCCCCGTGATCGACGGCGGCGTCGCCGACTGGCTCGCGCGCCGAAGCACGATGCCGGCCCCCGGCTGATCGAGCACGGCCCCGGCGCTACGAGCAGATGATCATGCGCTCGCCTGCAGGAGGCGCTGGGCCCTGGCGAGATACGCGGTCGCGCCGACGCGCTCGTAGAACGCGACAGCATCGCGCAGAGCAGGTGTCTCCCGGCCGGCCCGCTCGGCCGCATTCAGCCGCACGAGCGCTGCGTACGTGCGCGCTCCGTGTGCTTCGAGCACGTCGGCCGCCTCCTCGCGGCGCCCGGCAGCGATCGCCGCACACACGTCGACCCACGTGCTCGCGAAGGCGGCCTTCTGCTCGAGGTGACACCCGAGCTCGGCCGCCCGATCGAGCATGTCGGCGGCGAGGAAGCCTTCGACGAACCCCGGCTCGACAGGGAACGACGGTGCCTCGGCGATCGCTTCGGTGAGCTCGTCCAAGAGACCCACCGACTCCGCGCGCCGACCGGCCTCGAGCCCGAGGCGGGAGCACGTCGCCAGTACCGGCCACAGCATCTGGGGGTCACCGATCTCACGCGCCTGCGCCAGGATCGCCGCCGCCTCCTGCCGCGAACGCCCCTCGTCACCTCGTGCCGCAGCCGTGCAGGCGAGGATGAAGCGGGGCGCCGCGTCCATATACCCCTGCGCAGTCGACTCGGCGAGATACGCGAGCGAGCCGGCGACGGCAGTGTCCCACTCACCGGCGTGGTAGTCGTCGAGCAGGCACTCGGCGTGGAGCCACCGCTCGAGGCCGCTCCCGAGACGGCGGGCCACCTCCAGCCCCTCGCGGTGAAGCGCGGCGCTTCGACGCAGCTCGCCCAGGGTTCCGAGATGCGACGCGAGGTTGACGTACGCCCGGGCCGCCAGGTGCGAGTTGGCCTCCAGCGCCTGCGTCAACGCCGCTTCGAGGTCGTTCCGCCCCAGTGGGTCACCCTCCTGCACGCGGCCGAGCCCGAGGTTGATGCGTGCCTGGAGGATGTCCGCCGTCGTTCCGACAGACTCCGAGAGCGCAAGGATCTCCTCGCCCTCCTCGAGCGACGGCTGCTCGTTCGCCAGTAGGAGCACACGCCAGCGCATTGCCCGGATCGCGACGGTCGTGCGCGTTGGTGGTAGGCCGTCGACGAGCTCGACCGCCCGGGCGTGGTGGGCGCGGGCTTCCGCCTGCGCACCCGACATCCAGGTCACCGTGCCGAGCAGGCTCTCCGCCTCGCCCGCCCCCTCGACGTCTCCCGCCGCGAGAAGCGTTGCCGACGCCTCGCGGAGCTCCGGCACGCCCTCGTTGCGCCAGTTGAGGAGCGTCCGTCCGAGCGACAGGAGCACGCCCGGGCGCGCTGGGTCGTCACGCGGCATCAGCTCCAGCGCGGCACGGTACGCACGGGCAGATGCCTCGAGGGCGCTCAGCGCCCATCCCCGGTCTCCTGCCTCGCAGAGCGCGGCGCAGGCACGCGGGGCGATGGCGCCGACGTCCCGGCCAGAGGCGCGTAGCAGCTCGATCGCCGCCAGGTAGTGGTGGGCGAGCATCTCCGAGCGGTCCTCGGCTCGCCCCTCGCCGAGGCCCTCGATCCAGCCTGCGGCGCGCTCGTGCACGTCCGCCCGGCGGGCTCTCGGTATCTGCCCGTAGGCGACGTCGCGCACGAGGACGTGCCGGAACGCGTACTCGGTCTCGCCGGCCACCGATGCCCGGCGCTCGCGCCGGACGAGCTCCTTCCGCTCGAGCGAGTGAAGCAGCTCGTCGACCTCCCACCGCGACAGGCCGCCGATGGCGGCCACGGCGCTGTGCCAGAAGACCTTGCCCACGACCGAGGCGTCCTGCAGAAGCGCCTTCTCCTCCGTCGTGAGCGCGTCGAGGCGGGCGGCGATGATCGCCTGCACCGTCTCGGGCACATCGACCCCGGCCGTCTCGAGCCGCCACACCGAGCCCTCACGGCGCAGCAGCCCGCGGTCACGCAGCATGCGGACGTACTCCTCGGCGAAGAGAGGGTTGCCCTCGGCGCGGCGCAGCAGCGTCTGCTGCGTCTCGGCCGGGAGAACCGCCTGGGAGAGGAGCCCGGCCACGATCCTGCTCGTATCCTCGTTCGACAGGGGCGACAGGGAAAGCGTGACAGCGTTCGCCTTGCCACCGGCCCAGCCGGACCGTCTCGTCAGCAGCTCCGGCCGGGCACTGCACACGACCAGCAGCGGAACGCCGCCGGCGCGGTCGACGAGGCCGTCGACGAAGTCGAGCAGCCCGTCGTCCGCCCAGTGGAGATCCTCGAACACGAGCACCGTCGGGCGCTGTTCGGCAAGCGCCTCCAGGAGCCGCCGCCAAGCGGCGAACGCCTCGCCGCGCGCCTCCGCCCCCGCTCCCGGCTCTCCGCCGAGACCGACGAGCGGTCGCAGATGCCCCACCACCCAGGCGGCTACATCGCGATCGGGCACGAGTGCCTCCACGGCCTCCGCGAGCTTCGCCTCCGCGATCTCCGCGGAGTCGCTCTCGAGCACACCCGCCTGCGCCTTCGCCATCTCGCCGAGCGCCCAGTAGCTGATGCCGTC
>DAIOGR010000369.1:0-2622 GCA_036745155.1 Gaiella sp. | reverse complement strand
CGCCCGGTCACCGAGCTCGAGATGGTGCGCGACGTGGTGGTCGGCGACGACGGCCACGTCGACGTGACGATCGCTCTCACCGTCGCGGGCTGCCCGTTGCGCTCCTCGTTCGAGGATCAGGTACAGCGCTTCGTCGGCGCCGTCGACGGCGTCACGTCGGTCTCTCTCCGCTTCGACGTGATGAGCCCCGAGGAGAAGGCGGCGCTGTCCTCGCGCCTGCGCGGCGGCCGGCCCGAGAAGTCCATCTCGCTCTCGCCCGGCACGCGCGTCGTCGCGATCGCGTCGGGCAAGGGCGGTGTCGGCAAGTCCACGCTCACGGCCAACATCGCCGCGGCGCTGGCCGCGCGGGGTGAAAAGGTCGGCGTGCTCGACGCGGACGTGTACGGGCACTCGATCCCGCACATGCTCGGCGTGCATCAACGCCCCGTCGTCGTCGACACGATGATCGTCCCGCCGGTACGGGGACAGCTGAAGCTGATGTCGATCGGCTTCTTCCTGGAGGACAACAGCCCCGTGATGTGGCGAGGGCCTATGTTGCACCGCGCGCTCGAGCAGTTCCTCTCGGACGTGCACTGGGGCGACCTGGACACGCTCGTCGTGGACATGCCCCCAGGGACGGGCGACGTCGCCATCTCTCTCGGCCAGTTGCTCCCGCGGGCCGAGGTCGTGATCGTCACGACGCCCCAGCCGGCGGCGCAACAGGTGGCCGTGCGCGCTGCAGGCATGGCCGACAAGGTCGGCATGCGCATCGTCGGGGTGGCGGAGAACATGTCGTACCTCGTCGGTACGGGACAGGAGATCTTCGGCTCGGGGGGCGGGCAGCGGCTGGCCGACGAGATCGGGGTGCCGCTGCTCGGCCGGGTGCCGCTCGACCCCGCTCTGCGCGAGGCGGCCGATGCAGGGACACCCATCTTCGAGGCGGCCCCCGCGTCCGAGGCGGCCGGCGCGATCGAGGCGCTCGCCGAGCGCATCCAGGGCCTGCGGCGCGGTGCCATCCGCAAGCCGCTGACCGTCCTCTCCTGACCTCCGCAACCGGCGGGCGGAACGCGAGAGGGCGCCCGCAGGCGCCCTCTCGACCAGCCGCTAGAAGGACGGGTCAGCCGCGCTTCTTCAGCTTCAGAAGCGTCATCTTGCCGTCGACGAGGCCGCAGCCCATCTCGACCTCGGAGCCGACTGCCACACCCTCGAGTGAAGGCGACGTCCCTGCCTTGATGTCGCAGGCCTGCGCCGGGGTCGCGTCCTTCGGGTCGACGGTGATCGACGCGGCGTCGAGCTTCGAGACCTTGCCCTTGACGACGAGCCGCACCGCGATGCCCTCGGGCTTGGAGTCCTTGCACGGACGGCCGACGAGCACGGCCGGCAGCGACGTCGTGCCGTTGCCGAGCTTGCCCTCGGTGAAGCCACCGGCAGCGCTGAACTTGGCGCTCATGCCGCCGAGCAGCACGGCGTAGTGCCGGTTGACACGGCCCTGGAAGAAGCCGTCGACGTTGCCGCTGGCGTCGAGCGTGCCGACGAACTTGCCGTGGCCGCGACGGTCGTCGTCCTTCGTGCGGAACCAGCCCTCGACATAGCCGATGCCCTTGGTCTTGTTGAGGACCGAGCGAGCCTGGATGTTGACGGGACCGTCGAGGTCGTTGTTCGGGTCGGCGAAGTCGACCGCACCGACGTAGCGCCCCTCCGTGATCTCGTAGGTGTCGCCGTTACCGGTGCACGTGCGGGTCTCCGAGCGCTCCTTGGCGGCGGTGAAGGTGGCCGTCGTGGCGCTGACGCCGGGCGCGTTGAGCGTGGCGAGCGCGAGCCCGGCGGTGGCGAGTGCCGCAGCCGTGGCGACTGCGATGACGATCGGTCGACGCATTGGTGATTGCCTCCCTGGATGGTGGTGTTCCGGCACTCATCGTCAGAGCGGCGTGTTTGCGTCCTACGCGCTGTTGGTAAGCATTTCGTGAGGATCGGCCGCCGATCGAGGGATAGGCTCACCCGGATGGGTGGGATTCCCGTGGACGCGGTCGAGGCGCTGGCGAGGCTGCGGGCGCTGGGGCTCTCCGCCGCCGACGCTCAGACCCTCTGCAACCATCTCGAAGACGCCGAACGGCGAGGCAAGCACACGCACGGCTTCGCGAGGGTTCCTTGGCTCGAGGCGCAAGCGCTCGACCCGTCGGCACGGCCCGTCTGCCTCGGCACGCAGGACGGGGTCGAGCGCTGGGACGGTGCGGGTGCGCTGGGCTACCTCGTCCTGGCGGCCGTGTGCGACCGGATCGTCTCGACCCGGCCGGACGGGCCTCGGCTCGTCGTCGCCGGGCGCTGCTTCCCCACAGGCGTTCTCGGCTACTGGGTGAGACAGCTGGCCGGCGCGGGATACGTCGCGGTGCTGACCGCCACGTCGCCGCGGCGGCTGCCCCACCCGGACGGCGGGCCGCCGCTGACCGGCACCAACCCCCTTGCCATCGGCGTTCCCTCGAACTCCGGCGACCCGGTCGTCGTCGACGTGTCGATGGGCGCCGTCACGCACGGGGACGTCCTCACCGGCCGCGCCCAGGCTGCCGACCTCGTACCCTTCGGCGGCGAACAGGCGCACAAGGCGTTCGCGCTCGCGGTCGGGCTCGAGCTTCTCGTGGGCGCGCT
>DAIOGR010000368.1:0-2631 GCA_036745155.1 Gaiella sp. | reverse complement strand
TCGGCGACCTGCTCGGCCGCGGCGCCGAAGCGCAACAACCGTCCGCCGAAAGCGATCGCGCACAGCGAGAACCACACCCAGCCGAGGATCAGCCCCGCGACGACGTCGGAGAGCCAGTGGACGTTCAGCAGGACACGGCTGGACGCGACGCCTACCGCGATCGCCACGGCACCCGCACTGAGCCAGGCCCGCGCCCGGAGGCCGCGGCGGCGGCCGACCAGGAGCACCGCAGCGGCGTAGAACGCGGCCGCGGTCGACGAGTGGCCGCTCGGAAACGACGGTCCGAGGGTCGCGGCGAGCGGGTTCAGGTCGGGCCGCACCCGGTGTGCGAGGTCCTTCACGGTCGTCGTGAGCAGCTGGTTTCCGAGGATGACGACGAGGAGGAACGGCGCCGCCCAGCGCGTCTGCGTCCGCAGCGTCTCCGCCACGACGAGCACGAGGGCAGCGAGGACGACAAACCAGGTCTCACCCAGCGCGGTGACGGCCTTCAAGCCATGCGTCGAGAGCGGCCCCGAGTTGTCGTAGCCCCACCGCGACACGCCGTGGTCGAACCGAGCAAGCGCCGGATTGGACCTGACGAGGTAGGCGAGCACGGCGAGCAGGACGCCACCGGCGACGACGAAGGCGAGGGCCAGTGTCAGGGTGAGGCCGGTGGCGGCAGCCGGGTCGAGCCGCCCTGCCAGCACGTGCCTCAGGCGGTCGCGCCGCCCCGCTGCCCGTCCGAGGGTTCGGGCGGCCGCCGCTGTGGAAAGCGGTGCTGCTCCCGGTCGCGGGTAGCGGCCCACCACGACGAACGTCGCAGCTCCGGTGACCAGGGCGGTGAGAAGGAGGACGAGGAACGGCATCGGCAGGTGGGAGCACGGCTTGCGTTGCTCGGCATGTTTACCCCTGTTGCACGCTGGGTAAACGCCCCCCGTGGAAGTGGGAATCGCGACACCCCCGGCCCTCGCCGTCACGGCGTCCCCCCACCTTCGTCCCACGCTGGCTCCTTCGGGAGTCCCGGTGCTCGAGGCGCACCAGGGATCGAGTGCCGACCGTTTCGCAACCCGGGTCGGCGACCGTCATCCGGTCCTCGTGTTCCTCGCCGCCCTCGTGCCCGGCTACGCGATCCTGGCCGGTCTCTCGATCGCGCTGGGCCTGCTGCTGACGAGGCTGGTGCTCTCGGTCGATCCGATCGCACGCGCGGACGAGCGGTTCGTGGCCTGGCTTGCAGCGCAGCGAACGCCGATGCTCGTCGATGCGTCCTGGGTGGGCTCGACACTCGCCGGAGGGCTCGTGATCCCGGTCGTGATCGGCGCCGTCCTTCTCGCCTGCGTTGTCCTGTGCCGGTGGCGGATCGCCGCCTTCGTCCTCTGCTCCGTCGCGGTCGAGTCCGGCACGTATCGGGCGACGACGCTGACCGTCCACCGTCAACGACCCGACGTGGAGCGCCTCGAGAGCCTGCCGGTCGCCGCGAGCTTTCCGTCGGGGCATACAGCGGCGTCCATCGCCCTGTTCTGCGGTCTCGCCCTGCTCGCCACCTCGCGAATCCGCAACGTGGCGGCCCGTTCGGCGATCTGGGCTGTCGCCCTGGCGATCCCCCCGTTCGTCGCCATGTCGCGAATGCTCCGCGGCATGCACCACCCGCTCGACGTGGCGGCCGGAGCAGTGATCGGCATCGGGGCGCTGGTCGTCGTGCTGTTCGCCGTCCGGGCCGCGGGAGCGGCGTCCGAGCATCGCAGGCTCCAATCCGGGGAGGCAACGAGATGAGCAACGTCGCGGTCGTCGCACATGCAGGCAAGTCGCTGGGCGGGGGGCTGCTCGAGCTCCGCCGCGAACTGGAGCGCCGCGAGATCGCTCATCCGTTCTGGTGCGAGGTGCCGAAGAGCCGCAGGGCGCCTGCGCAGGTGGAGCGGGCGCTCGAGGAGGGCGCGAAGCTGGTCTTCGTGTGGGGCGGTGACGGCATGGTGCAACGCTCGATCGACGTCATGGCAGGCTCGGGCGCCGAGCTCGCGATCGTCCCGGCAGGAACGGCAAACCTCCTTGCGACCAACCTCGGCATCCCCAAGGACATCGGCGAGGCGGTGGAGATCGGCCTCAACGGAGCACGGCGAGCTATCGACGTGGGCCGCATGAAGGGCGAGCGGTTCGCGGTGATGGCCGGGGCGGGATTCGACGCCGCGATGATCCGTGACGCAGACGGTGGCCTCAAAGACCGCTTCGGCCGCGTCGCGTACGTGTGGACGGGCTCGAAGCACCTGCGATCCAGCCCGTTCAAGGCGAAGATCAAGGTGGACGGGTCGAGCTGGTACGACGGCGACGCGACCTGCATCCTGCTCGGCAACGTCGGCAGCTTGTTCGGCGGCGTGGAGGCGTTCGAGGATGCGCGCCCCGACGACGGCATGCTCGAGCTGGGCGTCGTCTCCGCCGACGGGCTCGTGCAGTGGGCGCGGACGATCGCGCGCACGGCGGTCGGGACGGCGAGCAAGTCGCCGTTCGTCCAGGTGACGCGCATCCACAAGATCGAGGTCAAGCTGAACCGGAAGGTGCGCTACGAGCTCGACGGCGGCGACCGCGAGAAGGTGAAGTCGTTCAAGGTGAGGGTCGAGCCGGGCGCTGTCACCGTCTGCGTCCCTCGGGACGGGCGATGAG
>DAIOGR010000367.1:0-2639 GCA_036745155.1 Gaiella sp. | reverse complement strand
GGAGCGCGCGGGCGACGACGCGAGAGATCGCGGTCGTCTCGAGCGTGTGCGTCATTCGCGTGCGGTAGTGGTCGCCCTCGGGGTCGATGAAGACCTGTGTCTTCCCCTTCAGCCGCCGGAACGGCTTGGAGTGCACGAGCCGGTCGCGGTCTCGCTGGAAGGGCGTTCGCACGGCGCAGGGCTCCTCCGGCAGCGCGCGCCCGCTCGTCTCGTACGAGCGGACGGCGAGCGGCGACAGCGACTGCTCCTCGAGCGCCCGTATCCGCTGCTCGAACGACTGCGCCGTGATGCCTGCAACCTCCACTGCCGCAGCGTAGTCGCCGCCCCGGATCGTTCGGCACGGCGCGGCTACGCTGAGCGCCATGCGCACTGCCACGCGAGCACGGCACGCCGGTGCCGGCACGGTTGCGCTGCTGCTCGTGGCCGTCGCGGCGGCGTGCGGCGGTGGGGACGCCGTCGACGTGGGCCCGTTCGGCTACGACGCGGCGCAGCCGCTCGCGACGGCCGACAAGGGGGTCGTCGACGAGGACTACCCGATCGCCGTGCACGACATCTCGTACACGTCGGGCGGCGATACCGTCGAGGCGTTCCTCTCGGTGCCGCCGGGAGACGGGCGCCGGCCCGCCGTCGTGTACGTGCACGGTGCGGGTAGCACGCGCGACTCGATGATCGGTCCGGCTCTGTGGCTCGCGGCGCGCGGCGCCGTCACACTTGCGATCACGGCACCGTCGAGCACTGCGGCTTCATCCGCGGGCGCGACGGCGCTCGACCGGCTCCGCTGGCAGCGCTCGCTCGAGATCCGCGACGTGGTCGCGATTCGGCGCGCCGTCGACCTCCTCGCCGAACGCGACGACGTCGATCGGGCCCGGCTCGGCTACGTCGGCTGGAGCGCAGGCGCCAGGGCCGGCGCCATCCTCTCGGGCGTGGAGCCGCGGCTGCATTCCCTGGTGCTGATCTCCGGCGGCTCGGCTCCGGTGTCCGAGTTCGTGCAGGCGGCGCCGGTGGAGCTCAGGCCCGAGGTCGAGGAGACGATGTCGTCGATCGATCCCCTGCGCTACATCGCCCGGGCAAGACCGGGATCGCTCCTGCTCCAGGACGGCCGCCGCGACACGGTGATCCCCCGCCGGGCGCTGCAAGCGCTCATCGACGCCGCCCCCGGCGGCACCGAGGTTCGCTGGTACGACGCGGAGCACGCGCTCGGCCCCGTCGCGTATCGCGACCACATGCGCTGGCTCGAGGAGCAGCTGGGGCTCGAGGGCCCGCCCGTACCGGGCGCCAAGACCGGCCCGTAGGCACGTCTCCTACGCCTCGCCCTCGCCAGTCGCGCGGCCCGGTGGTGGGTCAGAGGATGATCGGCACGGTGCCGCCGTCGGCCGACCAGGCTGCCCCCGTGACGTTCGACGCTCGAGCGGAGGCCAGGAAGACGATCACAGCAGCGCTCTCCGCCGGTGTCCCGAAACGGCCGAGCGGCCGCCCGGCTGCGACCTTCGCGAAGGCAGCCTCGCGGTCGCCGCCGAGCTGGTCGGCGAGACCCCCGTCGGCGAGCCAGGTCTCGGTCAAGGTTGGGCCCGGCGTGACGGCGTTGCAGCGGATTCCTTCCCCGGCGTAGAGGTCGGCGACGAGGCGCGAGAGCGAGAGCACCGCCGCCTTCGTCACCGAGTAGTGCGGCATCCCGATGGAGGGACGCTTGCCGGCGCTCGAGGATACGTTCACGATCGCAGCCGCCTCGCTCGAGCGCAGGAAGGGAAGCGCGGCGCGGATCGCCCGCACATAGCTCATCACGTTCAGCTGGAAGTAGAGCTGCCATTCGCCGTCGTCGACGTCCTCGAAGCGCGCCTGGCGCGCCACGCCGACGTTGTTGACGAGCACGTCGAGGCCGCCGAGCGCGTCGGCAGCCTCCACGACCGCCCGCTCGGGCTCGCCCGGGAGGCCGAGGTCGACGGCCACGTGATGCGCCTCGCCGATGCCAGGAGCACCGCGACGGCCGCAGGTGACGACGCGCGCGCCCTCGGCGAGCAGCTGTCGCGCCGTCTCGAGGCCGATGCCGGCGGTGGAGCCGGTGACCAGGCAGGCGCGCCCGCTGAGACCGAGGTCCATGCGGCTAGCCTAGCCGGGTGGCCGCCACGACGATCCTGCTGGCACGGCACGGCGAGACCGACTGGAACCGCGAGCGGCGCGTGCAGGGGCACACGGACGCGCCGCTGAACGCTGCCGGGAGGGCGCAGGCGCGCGAGCTCGCGTCCCGGCTTGCGCGCGAGCCCTTCGACGCGGTCTACGCGAGCGACCTCGCCCGGGCGAGCGAGACCGCCCGGATCGTCGCCGGTCGGCACGCGCTCGACGTCGTGCTCCTGCCGGAGTTGCGCGAGCGGCATTTCGGCTCCTGGGAGGGTCTCACCGACACCGAGATCCTGGAGCGCTTCCCCGACGCCCGCCCCGGCCACTGGGGTGACGGCGAGCCTGCAGAGCAAATGGCCGAGCGCGTCGTCGCCGCACTTCACGACGTCGCCGCGTCGCATCCGGGCGGCCACGTGCTCGTCGTCGCCCACGGCGGCCCCCTGCGGGCGGTGCTCCTCCATTGCGGCGCCGATCGTGAGGGCCCGATCGGGAACTGCGAGGTGATCCGGCTCACCGTCGAGCGC
>DAIOGR010000366.1:0-2639 GCA_036745155.1 Gaiella sp. | reverse complement strand
TGTACTCCTTCTGCGCGATGTACTCCTTGAGGATGTCCGTCTGGATCGTCCCGCGCAGCTCCCCGCGGGGCACGCCCTGCTCCTCGCCGACGCAGAGGTAGAAGGCGAGCAGCATCGCGGCCGGCGCGTTGATCGTCATCGACGTGGACACCTCGCCGAGCGGGATGCCGGAGAAGAGGGTGCGCATGTCGTCGAGCGAATCGACCGCCACGCCTTCCCGGCCCACCTCGCCGAGCGAGCGCGGGTGGTCGGAGTCGAGCCCCATCAGCGTGGGCATGTCGAAGGCGGTCGAGAGCCCGGTCTGGCCGTGGTCGAGCAGGTAGCGGAAGCGCTCGTTCGTCTCGTCGGCGGAGCCGAAGCCGGCGAACTGGCGCATCGTCCACAGCCGGCCCCGGTACATGGACGGGTACACGCCGCGCGTGAACGGGAAGGAGCCGGGGTAGCCCAGGTCCCGGTCGTGGTCGATCTCCACGTCGGCGGGGCCGTACAGCGGCTCGTTCTCCACGCCCGAGATCGTGGAGAAGAGCGTCTCGCGCGTCGGCGTGGCTGCAAGGCGCTCGCGCCAGAGATCGCGCGCAGCGGCGAGGCCGCCGGTCGCGCCGGAGGGGACGCCCGGATGTTGCATGCACCGCATCGTACGCCCCGGCGTTCCGCGATGATGACGCGGTGACAGGAGGCCGGACACCGCTGTGGCAGCCGTCGCCCGAGCGGGTGGAGCGAGCCACGATGACGCGGTACCGGCGCTGGCTCGAAGAGACGCGCGGGCTCGACCTGCCCGGCTACCACGAGCTGTGGCAGTGGTCGGTGGACGAGCTGGAGGAGTTCTGGGCGTCGATCTGGGAGTTCTCCGGCGTGCAGGCGTCGGCGCCGTACGAGCGCGTGCTCGACTCACGCGAGATGCCCGGCGCCGAGTGGTTCCCGGGCGCCCGGCTGAACTACGCGGAGAACCTCTTCCGCGGCCACGACGACACGGAGGTCGCGATCCGCCACGCCTCGGAGCTGCGGCAGCTGGGAGAGGTGACGTGGGGCGAGCTGCGCGCCGACACGGCGCGGATCGCCGACGCGCTGCGCGGCCTCGGCGTCGAGGAGGGTGACCGCGTCGTCGCCTACCTGCCGAACGTGCCGGAGACGATCGCTGCGTTCCTCGCGTGCGCCAGCCTCGGGGCGATCTGGTCGAGCTGCTCGCCGGACTTCGGCGTCCGCAGCGTCGTCGACCGCTTCGCGCAGATCGAGCCGACGGTGTTGTTCGCCGTCGACGGCTATCGCTACGGCGGCAGGGACTTCGACCGGCGCGACGTGCTGGCCCGGCTGCAGGAGGAGATGCCGAGCCTCCGCCGGACGGTCGTGCTCCCCTACCTCGACCCTGAGCCCCACCTCGCCGGCCTGCGCGACACGGTCACCTGGCAGGCGTTCCTCGCCACCGGCGAGCACGTGCCGCTCACGTTCGCGCAGGTGCCCTTCGGCCATCCGCTGTGGGTGCTCTACAGCTCCGGCACGACGGGACTGCCGAAGCCGCTCGTGCACGGTCACGGCGGGGTGCTGCTCGAGCTCTGGAAGGTGCTGGCGCTGCACGTCGACCTACAGGAGGGCGACCGCCTCTTCTGGTTCACGACGACGGGCTGGATGATGTGGAACTTCCTGCTCAGCGGCCTGCTGACGAAGGCGTCGATCGTGCTCTACGACGGCAATCCGGGACAGCCGGATCCCGGCGTCCTGTGGGATCTCGCGGAGAGCGCGCGCGTGACGTGCTTCGGCACGGGAGCCGCGTACCTCTCCGGGTGCATGAAGGCGGGCCTGCACCCGGCTGAAGGGCGGGACCTCTCGGCGCTCACGAGCGTGGGCTCGACCGGTTCGCCCCTCTCGCCCGAGGGCTTCGACTGGGTCTACGAGGAGCTCGGCGCGGATACGTGGCTGTTCTCGACGTCTGGCGGCACCGACATCTGCACCGCCTTCGTGGGCGGCGTGCCGATCCTGCCCGTGTATCGCGGCGAGCTGCAGGCGCGGTCGCTCGGGGTGAAGCTCGAGTCGTGGGACGAGGACGGCCGGCCCGTCGTGGGGCAGGTGGGCGAGTTGGTGATCACGGCGCCGATGCCGTCGATGCCGCTCTTCTTCTGGAACGACCCGGACGGCCGCCGTTACCGGGAGAGCTACTTCGAGCGCTACCCGGGCGTGTGGCGCCACGGCGACTGGATCGAGATCACCGACCGTGGCAGCGCCATCATCACGGGCCGCTCCGACTCGACGATCAACCGGGGCGGCGTCCGCATGGGCACGAGCGAGATCTACCGCGCCGTGCTGTCGCTGGACGAGGTCGTGGACGCACTCGTCGTCGACGTCCCCCGCCCCGGCACGGAGGGGTTCATGCCGCTCTTCGTCGTCCTGCGCGAGGGCGCGGAGCTCACGGACGACCTCGTCGCCAGGATCCGCGCGCGCATCCGCGAGGACTGCTCGCCGCGGCACGTCCCCGACGAGGTGCGGGCAGTCGCCGAGGTGCCGCGCACGCTGTCGGGGAAGGTGCTGGAGGTGCCGGTGAAGCGCATCCTCTCGGGTGACGATCCGGAGAAGGCGGCGAGCAAGGACTCGCTCGCGAACCCGGCCGCGCTGGAGCCGTTCGAGCGGCTGGCCGCGGAGCTCCGCGA
>DAIOGR010000365.1:0-2649 GCA_036745155.1 Gaiella sp. | reverse complement strand
GCGGTCTGCAGCATCTCGCAGAACGGCTCGTAGTCGTCGACGACGAGAACCGACCCGCGAGGGAGGGGCGGGGCACCCATGCCTGTAGTTGACAGCAAGCGGGCGTGCGGCGCAACCCCTTGCCGGAAGGCAATTTCTCGCTCTACTGGTCGGGGGGGCGGAGGGCCGCGAAGGGGTCGGTGATCTCGAGCCGGTGTCGGCGGAACCGGAACTCCTCCGCGGGGCGCCCGCCGGCGCGCCCCGGGGTGCGCCGGCCACCCGTGGGCTCGAGCAGGCCGCGCCGCAGCAGCACCCGCTTCAGGTTCGTCGCCGACAGCTCGTGGCCGAGCGCGGCGGCGTAGATCTCCCGCAGCTCCGCCAGCGTGAACGTCGCGGGGGCGAGGGCGAAGCCGATGTTGGAGTACGAGAGCTTCCCCCGCAGCCGCTTGCACGCGGCGAGCACGATCGCGCCGTGGTCGAACGCGGTATCCGGGAGGTCGTCGACCGGGTGCCAGGCGGTGTCGGGCGGAACGTCCGGGTCGACCCCGAGCGGGACGAGACCGAGGTAGGCCGTGGCGAGCTCGCGCTCGCCCGGGGTGCGGCCTGGATCGCCGTACGTCGCGAGCTGCTCCAGGTGCGCGACGTCGCGCACGTCGACCTTGGCCGCGAGCTGGCGCCGGATCGACTCCTCCAGGCTCTCGCCCGCCCCGAGCACGCCTCCCGGCAGTGCCCAGGTGCCGGCGAGCGGCTCGCGGGCCCGCTGCCACAGCAGCGCCCGGAGCCTGCCGTTGCGCACCTGCAGGACGGCGGCGAGAGTCACGTGCAGCGGTCTGGTAGGATCCTGGCCAGGTTTGCGACTCATAGGCGAAAACTAGCTGAAAGGCACACACGATGACGATGCGCCAGGCCCGTAGCACCGTCCTCCTCGCCCTCGCCGCGGCGGTCGCCGCCCTGGCGGCCGGGTGCGGCGGCTCGGACGACGCTGCGCCGACGACGGACACGCAGACGACGCCGGCGCCCTCGGCGCTGAGAGTGGGGCTGATCACGGACATCGGCCAGCTGAACGACGACGGGTTCAACGAGCTCGCCTACAACGGGCTCAAGCGTGCCCAGCGGGAGCTCGGCGTCAAGGGCCGCGTGGTCGAGGCCAAGTCGGCCGCCGACTACGTGCCGAACATGACCACGCTCGCCCGCCAGGGCTACGACCTGATCGTCGGCGTCGGGTTCGCGCAGGGCGACGCCGTCGCGACGGCCGCGAAGAAGTTCCCCGGCGTCGACTTCGCCATCGTCGACGTCGACCAGTCGTTCCTCAAGGGCAAACCCGCCAACGTGGAGGGGCTGCTCTTCCGGGAGGAGCAGGTGGGGTACCTCGTCGGCTACCTGGGGGCGCTCTCCGCGAAGCGTGCCGGAGGCAGCACGATCAGCGCCGTCGGCGGCTTCAAGGAGCCTCCGGTCGATCGCTTCATCGCGGGCTACCGCGCCGGCGCGACGGCCGCCGTACCCGGCACGACGGTGAAGTGGGGCTACTCGCAGGACTGGGACGACCAGGCGAAGTGCAAGGAGCTCGCCCTCAACCAGATCGCGGCCGGCTCCCGCGTGGTCTTCCAGGTCGCGGGCGGCTGCGGTCTCGGCGCGCTCTCCGCCGCCAAGGACGAGAAGGTCTGGGGGATCGGCGTCGACGGCGACCAGTCGTTCCTCGGGCCTCACGTGCTGACGAGCGCGCTCAAGGGGGTCGACGCGGCGGTGTTCCTGACGATCAAGTCCGTCCAGGACGGCACGTTCGCCGGTGGCGGCAACGTCACCTTCGGCATCGACCAGGAGGGGGTCGGGCTCGGCAAGATCAGCCCTCGCGCGAACCAGGCAGACGTGGACGCGGTGACCGCGATCGAGCAGAAGCTCGCGCGCGGGGAGATCACCGGTATCCCCACCACCGTCAAGTAGCACCGGCGTGGCGTGGGGGCGGGCGAGCGCCCCCACGCCACAGCGGGAGTGCCCGGTGCGCCGCTTCGCTCTCCTACGCGATCGTGCGGGTCGCTCCGGAGCGGGTCACGCACCGGCCGCGTTCAGGCCGTGCGCACCGAGTAGACGGGCGGGAGGTGCTCGGCCACCGGCACCCACCTCGAGCCGCCGTCGCCGGAGCCGAAGACGTCGCCCGAGGTCGCACCGAAGTACAGCTCGAGGCTCTCGCCCGCGCCGGCCGAGTCGAACGCCTCGCGCAGGACGGTCAGGTACGCGTCCCCCGACGGGAGGCCGTCTCCCCGCGGCGACCACGAGCCGCCGGCGTCACGCGTCTCCCACACCTGCACGACGCCGCCCGGGGTCGTCCGGTCCTCGGCGCCGACGAGCGGGATCACGTAGGCGCTGTCCGGGTCGGCCGGATCGACGACGACGGGGAAGCCGAAGTCGGACGGGAGGGCCGTGCCGCTCCCGACGTCGATCCAGCTGGCGCCGGCGTCGTCGGAGCGGTAGACGCCGTCGTGGAACTGCATGAACAGGCGCTCGGGCCGGGTCGGAGAGCGGCGCACGTCATGGACGCAGTGCTGGATCGGGTTGTCCTGCGCGTCTTCCGGGAGGTAGCGCGGCACGATGCCGGAGTTCGAGTGCCGCCAGCTCGTGCCGCCGTCGTCGGAGAGCCAGACGCCGACCGCCGAGATCGCCACCAGCAGCCGG
>DAIOGR010000364.1:0-2666 GCA_036745155.1 Gaiella sp. | reverse complement strand
GGGCACCCGCCCGGTCGAGCTGCCGCGGGACGGACGCGCCTCGCGCCTCGACGTCAGGGTGGCGCTGAAGGACGACCTGCCGAGCCTGGAGGAGCTCGAGGCCCGCTGGGGGGAGATCGACCCTCTCAGCCGGGTAGAGCGGCTGCGGCGGGCGCGGAAGCTGCGGGAGTCCTACGGCGAAGGCCCCGAGGCGACGCATCCGCTCTGGGTGTGGCGCCTCGGCAGCTGGGCGGTTGTCGCCCAGCCGGGCGAGCTCTACTCCGCCTTCCAGGAGGAGCTACGCGCGCGGTTCCCGGAGCTCGCGCTGGTCGTCCTCAACGTCACGAACGCGCCGGGCTCCGTGTACCTGCCCCCGGCCGGGCTCTACGCCGAAGACATCTATCCGGTCTGGCAGACGCTGCTGGCCGAGGGCTCGATGGAGCGCGTCCTCGAGGCGGCGGCATCCCAGCTCTCGGAGACGACGGTCGCATGAGCGCCGAGGGACGACGCGTGGCGGTGATCACCGGCGGTGCGCAGGGCATCGGCTGGGCGGTCGGCACGCACCTGCGAGACGAGGGCTGGCAGGTCGTCGCGGTCGACGTCGTCCGGGGCGAGACCGCCGCGTCCGGGATCGAGCACCGGCTGCTGGACGTGTGCGACCGCGAGCAGGTGCGCTCGACATTCTCGTCCGTCGTGGAGGACTTCGGCAGCATCGACCTGCTGGTCAACAACGCCGGCATCACGCGACACCGGCCGCTGGCCGAGATCACCTGGGAGGACTGGTCGGCGGTCGTGGACGTCAACCTGCACGGCGTCTTCAACTGCCTGCAGGCGGGCGGGCGGATCATGATCGAGCGCGGCGGCGGCGTGATCGTGAACATGGCCTCGGTTGCCGCGGAGCGAGGCGCGGCGGGCCGCGCGCCGTACGCCACGACGAAGGCCGCCGTCGTCGGCCTCACCCGGTCGGCCGCGGTCGAGTGGGCGCGACACGGGGTTCGGGTGAACGCCGTCGGCCCCGGCTACGTCGCCACCGGCGTGTTGAGCGCCGCGATCGAGTCCGGCACGCTCGACCCGGCCGACGTGCTCGCGCGCATCCCCGCGGGCCGCCTCGCCGAACCGGACGAGATCGCGTCCGTGGTGAGCTTCCTCGCCTCGCCGGGCGCCGCGTACGTCACCGGCCAGGTGCTCTACGTCGACGGGGGCTTCCTCGCCGACTACGGCGTCAACGTCAAGCGATGACCTCCACGGTCCGCGTGGTCAGAGTCGGGACTGCGACTCTGCCGCTGCCCGCCCCCCTCCGGCTCGGGCCGACGGAGATTCGCGAGCGCGAGTACGCGGCGGTCGAGGTCGAGACCGACGACGGGCTCGTCGGCAAGGCGTACTGCCTGACGCGCAACGGGCCTGTGACAGCCTGCGTCGAACGGCTGATCACGCCGGTCGTGACCGGCCGCGACGCCGACCCGGAGTCGTGCTGGGAGGCGTGCTCCCGGGCGACAGTGGCGATCGGCCGCAGCGGGCTCGTCGTGCGCGCGCTCGGCCTCGTCGACATCGCTCTCTGGGACGTCGCCGCCCAGGCCGCGAAGGAGCAGCTCTGGCGGCTCCTCGACGGCGCTTCAAGCCCCGCGCCGCCCGTGCCCGTGATGATGGTCGCCGCGTACCCCCGCGCCGACCGCTCGCCGGAGTCGCTCGCCGAGGACGTTCTCGGCTATGCGGCGAAGGGCTATCCACTCCTCAAGGTGGCGCGGGACCCGGATCCCACGCGCATGCGCCGCCTACTCGAGGCTACCGCCGCCGGGCTGCCGGAAGGCGCACAGCTGGTCGTCGACGCCGGGTTCGGCTGGCGCACGGCAATGGAGGCGCTCGCCGAGCTCCCGCAGTGGGGCGATTCGCCGCTCGCATGGCTGGAGGACCCGCTCGTGCCCGAGGATGCGGAGGGCTGCGCCGCGATCCGCCGCGAAGGGCACCATCCGGTGGGCGCCGGGGACGAGGTGACGCACATCTCCACCTATCAGGCGCTCCTCGACGCAGGGGCGATCGACGTGCTCCGCCTCGACGTCGTCGCGATCGGGGGCGTCACCCCGGCCCGGCGCGTGCAGGCCCTGGCAGCAGAGAGGGGCGTGCCGGTGTCGTTCCACGTGTACCCCGAGGTGAGCGTGCACCTGGCGGCCGGGCATCCCGGAGCCGTCGTCGAGACGTTCGACCCGCACGTCCCCGGCGGCAACCCGCTCGACCCGTCCCATCTGCTGCGAACGGGCGGCCCGGCACTCGGCACCGGAACCGCCGTTCCGCCGGACCGGCCCGGGCTCGGCTTCGAGCTCGACTGGGCGCGCTTCGGTCGGTGACCACGGCTGCCGTTCCTGGAGGAACGATGCGAGGAGCTACCGCCTCCGCTCTGCCTCGAGCCGCCGCAGCTCTGCACGCCGGATCTTGCCGGTCACGGTCAGCGGCAGCTCGTCGAGGAACTCGATCGCTCTCGGCACGTCGTAGGGCGCGAGACGGCTGCGCACGAGCGCCTGCAGCTCGGCCACGAGCTCCTCGGAACCGGCCGCGCCCGGAGCGGTCACGACGAACGCCTTCACGACCTCGCCACGAATCGGATCCGGCACGCCGACCACGGCTGCGACAGCCACCGCGGGATGGCGGATCAGGCACTCCTCGATCTCGCCCGGGCCGATGCGGTGGCCGCC
>DAIOGR010000363.1:0-2685 GCA_036745155.1 Gaiella sp. | reverse complement strand
TCGGTGGCGTCAGCGGCCGAAGAAGAAGCGTTCGAGGAGGGGAAGAACCTCTTTGCGGGTGAACGGCTTCACGTCGACCGGGCGTCCGTCCTCCTCGAGCACGCGGACGTCGTCCTCGAGCGCGTCGTTGGCGCGCTCGAGCGCGTCGGCGAGCTCGTATCCCTCGAAGACGAGGTCCTCGGGGCGGGCCTCGCCGTTGTCGGCGCGGTGCTGCGGGTTGACGGCCCGGCAGACGGCCCAGACCGCGCCCGGGCGGCGCTCGATCCAGAGGACGATCCGCTCCTCCTCGCCTGCGTCGTCCACGCCGCGCACCTCTCGCTCGGCCACCCGTCCCGACACCGGACTTCGCTTCATGCCTGTGAGGATACAATCGTTGCGATGGCACTCAAGGACCTGTTCTCGTTTCTCTTCCAGCGCTCGTCGCAGGAGGAGCGGGTGGCGCAGTACGTGATCCGCGAGCACGACCGTGGCCGCTCGCTGCACGAGATCCTGGAGGACAAGTACGTCATCAACCGGCTGCAGTCCGCGGAGCAGCGCGCGCGCCTGCTCGACCGCCCGGAGATCATGCATGCGGTCGGCGGCGACATGGTCGAGGCCGCGAAGGCCTCCATCGGCCGCTGACGAAGAGCCCGGGCGATCGTCGCTAGACTAGGCCGTCCCCGCGCCCGTAGCTCAGGGGATAGAGCGCTGCCCTGCGGAGGCAGAGGTCGCAAGTTCGAATCTTGCCGGGCGCATAGGCGTGGAGAACGCGTGGTTCCCCCCCACGGGTCTCCTCCGTTGCGCGGCGCCGGGAAGGAATCCTCATCACCCTCCGGGCAGACCGGCTCAGGCAGCCCGCGGTGGCCTCAAGGGCATCTCCATCTCGGCCCCTGACTCGAGTGGAACAGCCGCTCTACGCGCCAGGCTTCTGATACTGAACCTGTCCGGCCCGGCGCAAAGCTTCCAGCGTCTCATCGACGCTCAGAAGAACCGTCGTCTCGAACGAGTTGAGCGCACCACCACCGCCGATTGCGAGTGCAACCGCAGCCATCGACACGTTGTCCGGGGCCTCCCAGAGGTTGTAGCCGTCGTGTGTGCCGAAGGCGTACCAGAATCCGTGGAGCTTGCCGCCGACCGACTCGATGTACGCCTGCGCTGCCTTCCGGCGGTCCTCCGGGTTGCCGATCAACCTCGCCCACGTCTCCGGGGTGTAGCTGAACCGCGAGAGATAGAGCGGCATCGTGTCCTCCTCTCTGTTCGACGACCTCACAGAGTCGCCGTTAGGAGCCGAAGTATGACCTCTTACGGCGCGTACGACAGCTGACGGGCCTGCCTACCGTCGAGCTCGAGCAGCGCGTCACCGGGCACCTCGCGACGGACGTAGGCGAGCGCGACGATCGCCTGGTCGGCATCGCGAGCGGCACTGGTGACACGGCCGACGGGCTTGCCGTCGAGAACGAGCTCGGCGTCGTAGACGGGAAGCTCGGTTCCGTCGAGCGCGAGCACGCGCAGGCCGCGGTTCGGGTGACCGCGGTAGTGGAGCCGCGCGACGGGCTCCTGCCCGGGGTAACAGCCCTTCGTGAAGCTGATCGCCCGCTCCTCGAGGCCGGCCTCCGCGGGCAGCACGCGGTCGTCCAGCTCGCGGCCCCAGCGGGGCGTCGCAGCCCGGATCCGGAGCCGTTCGAGCTCCTCCTCGCCGATCGGCCCTGCACCTGCGGGCTCGGTGTCGAGCACCTCGTAGGCGGGCACGCCGTAGTCGCCGTTTCGCACCGCACCG
This sequence comes from Gaiella sp., assembly GCA_036745155.1. Classification (GTDB taxonomy): domain Bacteria; phylum Actinomycetota; class Thermoleophilia; order Gaiellales; family Gaiellaceae; genus Gaiella. Next base: position 929 of record DAIOGR010000363.1, on the reverse strand, counting down.
GCGGGCGGCTCGCCGCCGAGCACGAGAGTCGAAACGTGCTCCTCCGGCTCGATCGAGCACCTGGCGGCGAAGCGGAAGCGGAGCAGCTCGGCCTGGAGCCGCTCGCCGAGCTCCGGCTCGGTGAGCAGCAGGAAGTCGTCGGCGCCTCGCCGCAGCACGACGAGCGGAGCGATCAGGCGGGCCTTCGCCGTGAGCAGGAGCGCCTCGCACGACTCCCCTGGCGCGAGCGCCTCGACATCGTTCGAGACCATCCGCTGCAGGTAGTCGGCGGCGTCCCGGCCGCGGACGCCGACGAACGCGCGGGGCCGGCGGGCCGCCTGTAACGATGCGACGGTCACGCGGTCTAGTGTAGGGACGATGTTCCGCAGCAGAGCAGAGAAAAAGGTGCTGGAGGCGGGGTACGACCCGTCGCGGCTGCCGCCCGGCCAGTACCTGACCGAGAAATGGCCGGTGCTGCACGCCGGCTCGGTCGCTGCGTATCGCGCCGATCTGGCGGGATGGGACTTCCGGGTCTGGGGCGAGGTCGAGAGCCCCGTGACACTCACCTGGGAGCAGCTGAACGAGCTGCCGCAGGTGGAGGTGACGCAGGACATCCACTGCGTCACGCGCTGGAGCAGGTTCGACACGACGTTCGCCGGAGTGCCGTGGTCGGCTGTGCGCGAGCTGGCGGGCCAGAGGCCTTCCGCGCGTTTCGCGGTGGCGCACGCCGAGGCGGGGTTCACGGCGAACGTGCCCGTCGACTTCCTCGAGAGGGAAGGCGCCATGCTGGCGACCCACGCCGACGGGGTGCCGCTGAGCGAGGAGCACGGCTGGCCCTTGCGGCTCGTGATCCCGGGCAAGTACTTCTGGAAGAGCGCCAAGTGGCTGCGTGGCATCGAGCTCCTCGATCACGACCAGCCGGGGTTTTGGGAGCGCTACGGCTACCACAA
>DAIOGR010000362.1:0-2690 GCA_036745155.1 Gaiella sp. | reverse complement strand
TACTCGGGCCGCTCGGTGATCGTCGCCGGGCCGAACCTGAAGCTGCACCAGTGCGGTCTGCCGAAGCTGATGGCGCTCGAGCTGTTCAAGCCGTTCATCATGAGCCGGCTCGTCGAGCGGAAGTCCGTCCAGAACATCAAGGCGGCGAAGAAGCACGTCGAGTCCATGTCCCCCGACGTGTGGGACGTGCTCGAGGAGGTCATCGCGGAGCATCCCGTGCTCCTCAACCGTGCTCCTACGCTCCACCGTCTCGGCATCCAGGCGTTCGAGCCGGTGCTCGTCGAAGGCAAGGCGATCCAGGTGCACCCGCTCGTGTGCCACGCGTTCAACGCGGACTTCGACGGCGACCAGATGGCCGTCCACCTGCCGCTCAGCGCGGAGGCGCAGGCCGAGGCCAGGATCCTGATGCTGTCCTCCAACAACATCCTCTCGCCGGCGCACGGTCGTCCGCTGACGACGCCGACCCAGGAGATGGTGCTGGGCTCCTACGTGCTCACCTACTGCGAGCACGACCTGCCCGCGTCGACCGCCGCGGAGGTCGCGGCGAAGCTCGACCGGAAGGGCCTGCTGCGGTTCAGGAGCGAAGACGAGGTCGAGTTCGCGGTCGAGGCCAAGCAGGCGCGCCTGCAGGAGCCGATCGAGTACTACTGGAACGGTGAGCTGATCCTGACGACGCCGGGGCGCGTGATCTTCAACTCGGAGATCGAGCGCTCGCTCCGCGACGCCGTGCACGGCGAGGCCGCCGGGTCGCACACGTACATCAACCGGGCGCTGTCCAAGCGGGAGCTCGACTCGTTCATCGCGGAGCTGGTCGACAGCTACGGCGCGCACACGGTGGCCACCGTGCTCGACACGATCAAGACGCTCGCCTTCCGCTACTCCACGCAGGCAGGCATCACGGTGTCGAAGAACGACGTCGTGATCCCGCCGGAGAAGGAGGCGATCCTCGTCGGCTACGAGGCCGAGGTCACCAAGCTCGAGCGCGAGTACGAGCGCGGCCTGATGACCGAGGAGGAGCGTCACGAGCGGATCGTCGCCGTCTGGACGGAGGCGACCGAGGCCGTCGCGGAGGCGATGAAGAACACGCTCCACGAGACGAACCCCATCTTCATGATGGCGAACTCCGGCGCGCGAGGGTCGTTCAACCAGATCCGTCAGCTCGCCGGCATGCGCGGCCTGATGGCCAACCCGAAGGGTGAGATCATCGAGCGCCCGATCAAGGCCAACTTCATGGAGGGCCTGTCGGTGCTCGAGTACTTCATCTCGACGCACGGCGCCCGCAAGGGCCTCGCCGACACGGCCCTGCGCACGGCCGACTCGGGGTATCTCACACGCCGGCTCGTGGACGTCTCCCAGGATGTGATCATCCGCGACCTCGACTGCGGCACGTCCGAGTTCGTCGAGTTGCCCGCCGTGATCGACGGGCAGCTGAACAAGAGCGTCGCCGGCCGCCTGCTCGCAGTCGACGTGCACAAGCCCCTGAAGGACGGGAAGCCCGGGAAGACGGTGCTCGCCGAGCAGGGCGACGAGTTGACCCTGCCCAAGCTACGCGAGCTGCTCGACGGGCTCGAGGAGGCTGCCGACGGCTACCTCGTCCCCGTGCGCTCCGTGCTCAAGTGCAAGAGCGAGTTCGGCGTGTGCCGCTCCTGCTACGGCACCTTCCTCGCCACCGGCGACATCTGCGAGGTCGGTGACGCAGTCGGCATCATCGCCGCCCAGTCGATCGGCGAGCCCGGCACCCAGCTGACGATGCGCACGTTCCACACGGGCGGCGTCGCCGGTGCCGACATCACGCACGGCCTGCCGCGCGTCGTCGAGATCTTCGAAGCGCGGAACCCGAAAGGGGCGGCAACGCTCGCCGAGGTGTCGGGCAAGGTGGAGATCGAGGAGGCAGACCGCGCGATCAAGGTCACGATCGTGCCGAACGCCCTCGACGAGAACGGCGAGCCGATCCCCGCGAAGGAGATCGCATTCCCGCGCCGCAGCCGGTTGCTCGTCCGGCACGGCGACACGATCGAGCTGGGATCCCCGCTCAACGAGGGCTCCATCAGCCCGGCCGAGCTGCTCGCGCTGAAGGGCTCGACGGAGACCGAGCTGTACCTCGTGGGCGAGGTGCAGAAGGTGTACAAGTCGCAGGGCGTCGACATCCACGACAAGCACATCGAGCTGATCGTGCGTCAGATGCTGAAGAAGGTGCGGGTCGAGAGCGCCGGCGAGACGAGCCTGCTCCCCGGCCAGCTGGTCGACAAGGCGGTGCTCGAGCGCGCGAACGCCGAGGCGAAGAAGGCGAAGGGCGAGCAGGCCACCTTCGAGCCCCTCATCCTCGGCATCACGAAGGCGTCGCTCGCCACCGAGTCGTTCCTCTCGGCCGCGTCGTTCCAGGAGACCACCAAGGTGCTCACGGACGCCGCCATCGAGGGGAAGATCGACCGCCTGCTCGGGCTGAAGGAGAACGTGATCATCGGGAAGCTGATCCCGGCGGCCACCGGCCTGAAGAAGTACCGCGGCATCCAGATCGAGCCGGCCGAGCCGCTGCCCTCGTCGCTCTTCGCGGCAGAGGCGCAGGAGCTCCTGGCCGCGCTCGAGGAGATCGGCGGCGACGGCGACGTCGACCTGACCGCCCTCGGCCTCGGGTTCGAGGACGAGCTGCCGCCGGTGGAGACACCGCCGGAGCCGGACGAGGCGGCGTA
>DAIOGR010000361.1:0-2692 GCA_036745155.1 Gaiella sp. | reverse complement strand
AGGACGAGCAGCGAGCAGCGTTCAAGCGCTACAAGGACGACGTCCAGAAGGAAGGGAAGCCGTTCTTCCCGTACGCCGTCTTCCACGACACCGTGATGTCGCTCGTCGTCGTCGCGGTGATCATCGGGCTCGCCTGCGTGTGGAAGTACACGGCCGACGGCACCGAGGCTGGGATCCTCGGCCCGCTCTACACCGATCCGGCCGACCCCGGTACGACCAACTTCGTGCCGCGCCCCGACTGGTTCTTCTACTTCCTCTTCTACCTCCTGCGCATCTTCAAGTGGCCGGAGTCGGTCGTCCTGGGAACGGTCGGCGTGCCGACGATCCTGCTGATCCTCCTGATCGGGTTGCCGTTCTACGACAAGCGGGCCGAGCGGAGGCTGCTGCGCCGCCCGGTCGCCCTCGTCGCCGTCCTCCTCGTCGTGCTCTCGATGGGCGTCCTCACGTGGAAGGGTGCGACCGCCAAGGAGTCCCTCGGTTCGGAGACGGTTGCGCTCGTGCCGGAGTGGGCGGCCAAGCAGGGCTTCGCCGGGAACGCGGACGCTGAGGCGGGCGCCACGCTGTTCGCCCAGTCCGGCTGCCTCAACTGCCATATCTACCTCGGCGCCGGCGGGCAGAACCTCGGTGCGCCCGAGCTGACCGCAGAGGGCGCCAAGGGGCGGGGCGTGCAGTGGCAGATCGACCATCTCAAGTGCCCGAGCTGCGTCAACCCCGGCTCGCCGATGCCGGCCTTCGCTGGGCTCGGGGAGGACAACCTGCGCAAGATCGCCGTCTTCCTGGAGGCCTCGAAGGGCGAGAAGAAGTAGGAGCCGCTTCGTGCCCGTCGCGGCGGGCTAGATCAACCATCTAGGCTCCGGGCATGCGCGTCTTCCTCGGTGTCACCGGCGCCTCCGGCGCTCCCTATGCCGCCCGTCTGCTGCAGGCCCTCGCGCAGGCCGGCTGCGAGGTCGGCCTCGTCGCCTCGGCCTCCGGGGTGGAGGTGCTCGCGACGGAGCTCTACGGCGATGCCCTGCTGCCACGCGCCGAGGTGCTCGAGCGGTTCGTCGGAGACGCAGCGGATCGCGTCACCGTCTACGGGATCAACGACTACAAGAGCCCGTACGCGAGTGGGTCGGCGAAGGTCGACGCGTACGTCGTCTGCCCGTGCTCGATGTCGACCGTCGGCACGCTCGCGGCCGGTGCCATGGCCAACCTGATCCACCGGGCGGCGTCCGTCGCCCTCAAGGAGCGGCGCAAGCTGGTGCTCGTGCCGCGCGAGACGCCGCTCTCGTCCATCCACCTGCGCGGGCTCGCGACGTTGAACGAGGCAGGAGCGGTGATCCTCTTCGCGGCGCCCGGCTTCTACCACGGCGCCGAGACGATCGACGATCTGGTCGACTTCGTCGTCGCTCGGGCGCTCGACCAGATCGGGGTCGAGAACGCCCTGGTGCGGCGGTGGGGCGAGGGCGGGTGACGCACGAGTCGGGCACGATGGCCCCGGACGGGGTTCGCACCATGTTCGACCGGATCGCTCCGGTCTACGACGCCATGAACAGGCTCATGACTGCGGGGCTCGACCGCACCTGGCGCCGCCTCACCGTCGAGGCCGTCGTGCAGCCGGGAGACCGGGTGCTCGACGCGTGCTGCGGCACAGGCGACCTGGCGCTTGCAGCCGAGCGCGAGGGCGGCATCGTGACCGCACTCGACTTCTCCGACCAGATGCTCGTCCGCGCCCGGCGCAAGTCCGAGAGCGTGATCTGGGTGCGCGGCGACCTGCTCGCGCTCCCCTTCGCGGACGGGTCGTTCGACGCGGCGACGGTCGGCTTCGGCATGCGCAACGTGGCCGATCTCGATGCAGGCCTGCGCGAGCTCCATCGAGTGTTGCGGCCGGGTGGACGACTCGCGATCCTCGAGATCACACAGCCGCAAGGCCCTTTGAAGCCCTTCTTCCGCCTCTGGTTCGACCGTGTCGTGCCGCTGTTCGGGAAGGTCCTGCCCGGCGGGAAGGCATACGCGTACCTCCCCGCCAGCGTGCGGCGGTTTCCCGGTGCCGACGACCTCGCCGCGCGCGTAGGTGCCGCGGGGTTCGAGCACGTCCGCGTCAGGCTGCTCGGCGGGTCGATCGTCGCCCTGCACGTGGGGAGGGCGCGGTGAGCGCGACGCTCGACCTGGTTCGCGACGCGCCCGGGCTCCCCCGCTACCTCGACGACGTCGAGGAGGCCCTGGCCCGGGCCGTGGCCGCGTACCCGGGTCTGCTGGCCGAGGTGGGCGGGGAGGCGCTCGCGGCCGGCGGCAAGCGGCTCCGTCCCATGCTCTCGTTCCTCTCGGCCCCGGCAGGTGGGCCGGCGCCTGTCACCGAGGGAGTTGCCGTCGAGCTCGTGCACATGGCGACGCTGCTGCACGACGACCTGATCGACGGTGCCCGAGTGCGCCGTGGCCGGGCTGCGGCGTGGACGGAGTACGGCGCCGGGGCAGCCAAGGCTGCAGGGGACTACCTCTTCGCCCGTGCGTTCGCCGAGCTTGCCGCGGAGGGACACACGGAGCGCGTGGCGGTGCTCGCCGACGCATCGCTCGCGCTCGCCCGGGGCGAGGCGCTGCAGCGGCGCCAGCGGCACGACCCCGACACGTCCGTGGGCAGTTACCTGGAGCGCTGCGCTCTCAAGACGGGGAAGCTGTTCGAGGCGGCGTGCGTGCTCGGCGGCGGCAGCGGCGA
>DAIOGR010000360.1:0-2693 GCA_036745155.1 Gaiella sp. | reverse complement strand
CCCAGGTGACGAGCTCGCTCTCGGGATCGTCGAGGAGCAGCTCTCGCGCCCGGTATCGGCGCGGGAGCTGCGGCGCGGGCAGCGAGGGGGCGGCGTCGCCCGCCTCCAGCGCGAACTCGCGCGCCTTCAACGTGATGATGTCGACGAAATCGGCTTCGAGCGCCAGGCTCAACCCGAAGCGGATCTGCTCTGCCCCTTCGTTTCGCACGAGCAGGCGCTCGGAGAGGCCGCGGCCGATGAGCCTCTCGCGTGTGACCGAGACCGTGTCCCGCGGGACCCGCCCGGTGGCGGCATTCCTCAGGTAATGCGCCGCGCTGTCGTGCTCGACGCGGGCAGAGCCGAGTAGCAATGGGCGGCGTCCGTCCAGGAGCAGATCGAAGCGGGAGAGGAAACGGGTGTCGTCGGCGAAGAGGCCGGTCGGCCCAGCGCCGATGTGGCCGTCGTCCTCGCTCACACAGAAGGTCGATCCGTCGAGGATCGTCAGCATCGCCCGGCCGCTCGCCTCGTGCCGTCACAACGATCTCTCACGCGCGCGAGGTCTGCGAGCGGCAGAAGTCGGTCCGTGACCGCCGCACGTATCGCCATCGCCCTTGCCTACCCCGTTCCGGCGTTCCCTACACAGCGGTGCAGTGTTTCAGGAGCTCGGGTCGAGCTCCTCTGCGATGTCCCCTGATTCGCCCAGCTTCTCGACCACCCAGTACTCGGCGTGCCGTTCGACCACTTGCTCGACGGTCGGCACGATGTGGCCGGCGGCGGGGGCGACGATGAACCGCCTGGGATGGCGGCGCACGCGCTCGTATTCGCCGAGGGGCACAGCCAGCACCGAGGTGCACGAGATGTCGGCGCATTCGCAGACGAAGCCGCGGATGTCCGACGGTGACCCTGCCGTGGTCGCCTCGAGTTGCTCGTTGAGCTCACGGAAGACGCTCTCGTTCCGGGCAGCCCGGGCGGCGCTGCTGGGGGACGTCATCTGCCGACTGTACGTGATCGGCGGCTCCGGGATGGAGGGGATGCGGTGCGGAACGAACGGGTCGTGTGTTTGCCGCGGACACGAGCGGGTACCACCTGCTCCGACGTCAGTACCCACACAGGAGGAGATGAGAGCCGTGCCCTCGACCATGAGCGATCCGAGAGAGCTGTTTCTCCACGAGCTGCAGGACATCTACTACGCCGAGAAGGCGATCACGAAGGCATTGCCGACGATGGTTCGCGAGGCCGCGGACCGCGAGCTGCGGGCGGGTTTCGAGAAGCATCTGGAAGAGACCAGAGAGCAGGTGAAGAACCTCGAGCGGGTGTTCGACGAGCTTGGCGAGAAGGCCTCGGGAACGCCGTGCCCCGGGATCGAAGGGATCAAGCAGGAGCACGACGACTTCATGACCGAGGAGGCGCCGTCGGCGGAGATCAAGGATCTGTTCCTGACAGGTGCCGCCGGCCGCGTCGAGCATTACGAGATCGCGGCGTACACCGGCCTCATCTCGCTCGCTCGAGGACTCGGCGAGACGGAAAGCGCACGCCTGCTGGGTGAGAACCTGCGGCAGGAGAAGGACGCGCTCAAGGCCGTCGAATCGGTGGGGAAGCGTTTGGCTCGCGGTGCGAAGGAGCTCGCAGCCGCGTAGCCGTCGCTTCGATTCGTCGGTGCTCCCGGCCGTCGCAGCCGCCGCAGCGGCGGCCGGGAGCAGGTGCACGGACGTGGCTGACGGAAGGCACGGCACGCATGGAGATCGGATACGCACTATCGGCCGAAGAGCACCGGCCCTCAGCACTCGTCGAGCAGGCGGTGCGAGCGGAGGCTGCAGGAATGCGGTTTGCGCTCGTCTCCGACCACTTTCATCCCTGGGTCGACAGGCAGGGGCAGGCTCCCTTCCGCGGTCGCACTGACCCGTCAATCGCGCCTGGTTTCGCCCTGGCTCCGAGCGAGCGGCCCGAACGGCGCGCACCTACGGGGTCACCACGCTCACCCGGCGTCACGTGCAGGTCGCCGGCCGGCGGCTGACCTTCCGCTTTCGTGGGAAGCATCGGGTGCTGCATCGTGCGACGCTCGTCGACCTCGAGCTGGCCGCAGCCATGCGTCGGCTCCTGGCCGTGGACGGTGGCCCGAGAGTGTTCCGCTTCGCGCGGGAAGGGTCGTTCGTCCCGCTGACCGCCCCACAGCTCAACAGCTACCTACGCGAGCGGTTCGATCCGTGCTTCAGCGTCAAGGACTTCCGCACCTGGGGCGGTACGCTGACGGCTGCCATCGCTCTGGCGGAGCACGGACCACCGAGCTCTCCGAGCGATGCCAGGCAGGCGCTTGCTCGTGCATACAGGCGCGTGGCCGACGAGCTCGGCAACACGCCGTCGGTGGCCCGGGCCTCCTACGTCAGTCCGGTGGTGGTCGAGCGATTCCGGGAAGGCGTGACGCTCGAGCATGTCCGGCCGAAGTCCGAGCGTGTCGTCTCGGCCAGCGTCGGGACGCTGGAGCCCGAGGAAAAGTCCCTGGTCGCTCTGCTGCGCCGGTGACTTCGTGGGCGAGCGACCGTGGGTGACAGGCCTGTCACCCACGGTCGCTCGCCCTTCGACATCAGCCTCCGGTTCGGGCCGGATCGTCCTGGTGGATCGCGCCGTGCCAGCCCTCGCCGGCAGTGGCGCCACGGGACTGGACCAGCTCCTTGAACCGCTCCAGGTCGCCCTCGACCCTGCGATCGTCTGCGCCG
>DAIOGR010000359.1:0-2698 GCA_036745155.1 Gaiella sp. | reverse complement strand
GATGGTGAACGGGACGGTGCGCTGGTCTGTGCTCCCCCCGCCCACCGGTGTCGCGATCACGCGAAGGGCGAACGTTCCGGCGCGGAGGCGGCCCCCGGCGGGGCCTCGTCCCGTGATACCGAACGCGTACCTGCCGGGGAGGACGTTGCGGACGCGCGCCAGTGATCCGAGCGTCCTGGTTCCCCGCACGAGCTGCACCTCGAGCTGTTCGAGCGGCAGGAGCTGGGGTCGGTCGGGAGCTCCGTCGATGCGACCGGCGACGATCGTGAGGATCGCCGGGTCGACGTCCGAGGGAACGAACGACCGCCGGGAGAGGCGCACTCGGCCGAGCAGCGGCCGGCCGGTGACGGGGACGGCGATCGACCAGGGGACGCGTACGGTGCTGCCGCCCGCGACGCGGAGGCGCAGTGCCCCGTTCAGGGCGGCGGGCGCCTGAGGGAGCAGCGGGACGCTCGCGGTGACCACGATCTCACTCTGTGCGCCCGGGCGGAGCCGCACAGCGCGTGGCAGAGCCCGGATGGTGATGTCGGCGGCGTCGACGCGCCCAGGGTCGATCTCGACGCGAAGCGGCCGCGTCGAGACGTTTCTCACCGTGATCGTACGGCCCGTGTCGCTGTCCTTCGCAAGGGCCGTCCCGAGCCCGGCCGCTGGAGGGTCGGCCACGATCTCGACGGCAGCAGCGGCGGACGGGTCGACGAGGCCGGCACCCCCTTCGCCGACGGGCCCAAGCGGGCGCGCGGTGGCGACGAGGGCAGCTTTCAGCGCCGCGGCGTCGAGATCGGGGCGTGCCTGCGCGAGCGTGGCGGCTGCCCCCGCGACGAGCGCTGCCGCGGCGCTCGTGCCGCTGATGGCACCGTAGCGGGCGGTGCCGCCCTCGCTGCGGCCGGGATCTGAGGTCGCGAGGCCGACGCCGGCGGCGGCCAGCTCGGGCTTGACGCCACCGTCGAGCGCGAGCCCTTCGGAGGAGAACGGAGCGATTGCGGCTGCGTCCGGGTTGTCCTCGAACGCAGCGGCACCAACTGAGAGGCTCACCGGGATGCCTTGTGCGAGCGCGGCGCGCACGGACGCTGCGATGTCCGGGGCGAGGCCGAGGATGGGGATCTCGACCGGCTCGTCGATGCCGAGCGAGCCTGCCGGCAGCGGCCCGTCGACCAGTACGGCCCGCGCACCGGCAGTGACGACCTCGCGCACCGCCTCGGGGGAGGAGGTGCCGTTCGCGAGCAGCGCGGCCGTGCCCGCGACCGTGCTGAAGCCGTCGCGGCCGAAGAGGCGCGAGAAGCTACCCGGGCCGCCGGCGACGACGGCGGCCGCACGCGAGAGCGCCAGGACGGGGAACGTGGCCGAGCCCGTTGGCCCGACGGCGCCGCCGAGCGGTTGCTCGCCGTCGAGGAGGACGTCCAGGCCGGCACGGAGCAGGACGTGCACGGTGGGGCTGTGTCGTCGAGCGTCCGAGGCGCCGACCGTAAGCACGGCGGGAGCCCCTCCGGGGCCGCCGACACTCCCGAAGCTTGGCCCCCCCGGGCCGTCGTTCCCGGCCGGGGCGACGACGAGCGTGTCGAGGGTGAGCGCTCCTTCGGCAGCGCGCGCGAGCGGCCCGTCTGCGAACGACGCAAACGGCTCGACGACGCCGACGAGCGCGATCCGCGCAGCGTCGTGCGCGTCGCCGTCCTCGTTGGGGTCGACTGCCAGCTCGAGCCCGGCCAGCACCTGGTCGGTGCGTCCGTAGACCGTGACTCCGCCGGAGGCGTCGGGCTGCCATCCAGCGACGCGAATGGGAAGCAGCTGCGCACCTGGTGCAACGCCCCGCAGGCCGGCCGGCCCGCGGTTTCCGACGACGAGCCCCGCCACCTCGGTCCCGTGGCGCTCGGGACGCCCCGGCGTGGTCGGGTTCTGCTTGGGGCCGGCATCGGAGCCGGGGTCGAGCACGTCGATGCCGGGGAGAAGCCTCCCTTGCAGGAAGGGATGCGTGCGGTCGACGCCCGTGTCGAGGAGCGCGACGGTCACGCCGGTGCCGTCGTAGCCGGGGATGCCGATGTCGGCCCGGCGGCCGCTGGCAGGGCCGAATGCCTCGTTCGCGAAATCGGCGCGGATTGCTGCGGGCACCGCTGCTCTGACGGGGAAGATGCCCGCGACGGCGGGATCGCGCTCGATCACCGCGAGCGCCCGCGCATCGAGGGATGCCGCGAAGCCGTTGAAGGTGCGGACGAACACGTGCTCGGGGTCGACCGGTGCACCCCGGAACGCGAGCCGCGCGACGACGTCCGCCTGTGCCCTGCGGGCCGCCTTCGTCCATGCCCGCTCCTGCTCCTCCGTGGCTGTCCCGCCGGCGGCGCGGACCCGGTCGGCGAGCGAGAGCTTTCCGAGGACGACGATCCAGCGCCCCCCGAGCTGTGGCGACGGCCGGTCGCCGAGCAGGCCCTGCCAGCCGGCCGCACCCGACGCGCGCGCCGGCCCGTCCGCGCCGGCTGCTCCGCCGGCGAGCAGCGCTGCCGCGACCGCGAGCGCCGCGGGGAGGAGCAGTGAGCTACACCGCCGCTGCATATGCATCCAAGCCGAGGTAGTCGGGGTACGGCAGCGGCTGTGCGTAACGGGCGGCGGACGCGATCATCGCCGCATTGTCGGTGCAGAGCGAGAGCGGCGCGAAGGCAGCATCGGGCAGTGCCGCGCGAAGCGCCGAGTTCGCGGCAACGCCGCCGAC
>DAIOGR010000358.1:0-2703 GCA_036745155.1 Gaiella sp. | reverse complement strand
CGGCGGCGCGCTCGGCCTGGGTGAGCGCGAGCCTACTGCCGCGGGAACCGACGCGCAGCAGCACGGCAGCGGCGATGGGGGACGGTCCGGGTCTCGCCGCACACGAGGCGGCCGCGCGGGCGAATGCGCACGAACGCGGTCGGTGCCTGCAACGGCAGCGGGCGCCCGATCAGGAACGGTCGGGTCACGATTGCTGCTCCTCCTCACCCAGCCCGAACAGGTGCCGCACGACGTCAGCATAGACCACCCCGTCGGCGGCAGCGGCTGCCTCCTTCAGGCGGATCGTGGGCAGGTGGAGGAGCTTTGCCACGATCTGGCTCGTCACCGCCTCGACGAGCTTGCGGTCGTCGTCCGCCATCCGCCCCAGCCGGGCCTCGGCCTTGGCCAGCTCGGTGGCCCGGATCTCCTCCGCGTGAGCGCGCAAGGAGGCGATCGCCGGAACGACAGCCAGCGACGCCTGCCACTCACGAAACCGCTCCGCTTCCGAGGCGACGATCCGCTCGGCACGCAGGGCCTCGGAGCGGCGGCCCGCCAGCGACGCCTCCACGACAGCCTCGAGGTCGTCGATGTCGTAGACGAAAGTGCCGTCCACGCCGGACAGGGCCGGATCGATGTCGCGGGGCACGGCGAGGTCGACGAAGAGGATCGGCCGGCCCCGGCGGGCGCGCAGCGCGGGAGCCGCGCCGGCCACGTCGACGACGAAGCCGGGTGCGCTGGTGGAGGCCACCACGACGTCGGCGTCGGCGAGCGCCGCTACGAGCGACTCCAGCCCGATCGCCCGGGCGCCCACCTGCGACGCCAGCTCCTCACCGTGCTCGAGCGTGCGGTTGGCCACGGCCGAGATCGTTGCCCCGCGACTGCGCAGGTTGCGGGCCGTCAGCTCGCTCATCTTGCCGGCCCCTATGAGCAGCACGCTGTGGCCTTCGAGGCTGCCGAACACCTGCTGGGCGAGTGCGGCTGCCGCGGCAGGGACCGACGCGGGGCTTTCGCCGATCGCGGTCTCCACCCTGGCGCGCCGGCCGGTGTAGAGCGCCTGGCGGAAGAGCCGGTCGAGCAGCGGACCGGTAGCGCCGACCTCGAAGGCGTCGCGCACCTGGCCGAGGATCTCGCCCTCGCCGGGCACGAGCGAGTCGAGCCCGGCCGACACGCGGAAGAGATGGAGAGCGGCGCTGTCGTCCCGCAGCCGGTACAGCACGGGCGCCAGCGCGGCACCCTCGTCGCCGGCGAGGTCGACGAGGGCGCGACCGCCGCGCTCGTCGAGCGGGGAGTCGTGGTCGCAGGCGAGGTACAGCTCGGTGCGGTTGCAGGTGGAGAGGACCACCGCCTCGCATCCGTTCGCGAGCCGGCGTGCGAGCGACGCGGCCGTGTCGAGGTCGACGGCGACGCGCTCGCGCAGCTCGACGGGGGCCTGGTGGTGCGAGACGCCGACGAGCGCGAGCTTCACGAGGCGAAATGGGTCAGCGGGAGGACGACGGCGACGAGCGCGAGCACGAGCACGAGCAGCACTGCGAAGCGGCGCCCGCGCAGCCCGGCTTCGCGCCGCAGCACGAGCGTCGTCGCGACAACGGCCCAGATGCCCAGCGTGACGGCCATGGCGGCGTCGAAATCGCCCTGCTCGAAGCTGGCGAGCCCGACCACGATCCCGCACGAGAGCACGAGGAGCGAGACGAGCGCGGAGCGCGCAGAGAGGCGATCGAGCGCTTCGAGCGGCGGCACGCGCAACCGCAGGAGCTGCGCGTCGCGGCGCTTCAGGCGACGCTCCTGCCACAGGTACAGCACCGCCATCCCGGCGGCGAGGGTAAGGCCCGCGAAGCCGGCCAGCATCAGGCCGACGTGGACGGCGAGCAGGCCGCCGGGCTCGTCGCGCGTGGCGACACCGGTGCCTCCGCCAGCCCAGGCGGCCGCGAGCAAGGCGGCCGCGACGGGCATCACGGCCAGGCCGAGCAGCCGGTAGCGGGGCCGGCAGCCCCAGATCAGGTAGGCCCCGACGACGAGCCAGACGAACAGGTTGAGCGCACCGGCCCAGGTGCCCCAGGGGAACCCTTCGGTGTCGATCGCCTGCACGACGAGCAGCGCCGTCTGGGCGAGCCAGCCGATGCGGACGCCCCAGGTGGCGAGCCTGCCGCCGAGTCCCGGGCCGCGCAGCTCACCAGCGTAGGCGAAGGCCGCCTCGCCGTATGCGATCAGCGCCGGCCAGACGAGCAGCTCAGCCATGGTCCCGCCGGTCGCGCGCGAGCTCCGCGAGCTCCCCGGCCTCGCGCTCGAGACGCACCAGCTTGGCCGCGATGATCGCCACCCAGAGCAGCACGAAGACCAGCACGACACCGTACGCGAGCGCCACGTAGTCCCCCTGGCTCACGACAGCGCCTCCCGCAGCTCGCGCAGGTGGATGTCGGTGCGCTTGCCCACGATCTCGACGCGGTACATCACGTAGGCGAGAGCGAGGATCGCAGCCCAGGCGACGAGGAACGCCGCGAACATCGTGTCGGTCATCTGAGGGCCGGCCGACGTGAACACGGTCGGGTGGATGAAGTCGCTGGCAAGGCGGATGGCGAAGAAGCTGACCGGGATCAGCGCCACGCCGAACAGCGCGTACACCGCCGAGATGCGCTCGCGGCGAGGGCCTTCCTCGAGCGAGAACCGCAGCATGAAATAGGCGCAGTAGAAGAGGAAGAGGACGAGGAAGAGGACGAGCTGGTTCGA
>DAIOGR010000357.1:0-2707 GCA_036745155.1 Gaiella sp. | reverse complement strand
CCGACGAAGGTGTAGGCGGGGAGGCCGTTGACCGTGAGCTGGAGCTTGCCCGCGCGCTTGACCGTCCCGAAGGTCGCCATCACGCCGGCGATGTGCTTCGCAACCGGGCCCTTCACGAAGACGGGCGGCCACTGGGCGGCGCAGCCACCGGTGCACTTGATCTTGCCTCCGGCCTTCTTCTCGGTGTCCCAGTAGTAGATCCCGAGCTTCGCCGGGGTGGCGATGACCTTGCCGAGGTTCTTCGTCTTGATCTCGATCGCCGGCTTCGCCGACGACGCGGCGGCTGCGGCAAAGGCGGCGGCCGGCAGCAGCGCTGCGAAGACGAGCGCGGCCGGAAGGGCACAGCGGAAGGCGAACATGCGCACGAGGTGACTCCTTGTGTCGAGTGAGCGGAACGGGCGTCCCGCAGTCCAGGGTGCTGCTCGCCGGGCCCGCCGGCAATGCCTGGCGGCGAGGCTTAAGGCACTGTTCAGCTTCTGGCGGCGACCGCGGCCCGTGCCGCTCGCATCGTTCAGGAACTCGTAACGTTGGGGGCTCGGTGCGGCGGTACGTTCAGGACGTGCCGCGCCACGACGACAGCGACCGCGACCTGCCGCGTCACGGTCGGCCGATCGACGGCCGGCCCGTGCCGGATGCACGACAATGAGCGCCATGACCACCGTTCTCGTCGTCGACGACGAGCCGATCGTCCGCGACGTCGTCGTCCGCTATCTCCGGCGCGAGGGGTTCGACACGCTCGAGGCCGGCGACGGCGACGCAGCCCGCACGCTGATCGCAACAGGCACCCCCGAGCTCGTTGTCCTCGACCTGATGCTGCCGGGCACCGACGGGCTGTCGCTCTGTCGCTGGATCCGCTCGCGCGGCGATCTGCCCGTGATCATGCTCACCGCCCGCGGTGAGGCGGCAGACCGGATCGTCGGGCTCGAGCTCGGCGCCGACGACTACGTCTCGAAGCCGTTCTCCGCGCGAGAGCTCGTGATGCGGGTGAAGGCGGTGCTCCGCCGGGCCCAGCCCCGTCAGGGGACGCAGGAGCCGCTCGTCTTCGACGGGCTCGAGCTCGACCCGGTGAGCCGCGACGTCGTTCGCGACGGGGAGGTGCTCCGGCTGACGGCGAAGGAGTTCGACCTCCTCTACTTCCTCGCGTCCAACCCGCGGCAGGTGTTCTCGCGCAGCCAGCTGATGGCGAGCGTCTGGGGCTACGAGGCTGCGCTCGACACGGGAACCCTGACGGTGCACATGCGCAGGCTGCGCGCGAAGATCGAGCACGACCCTGCCAACCCGCGCCATCTCGAGACGGTGTGGGGTGTCGGCTACAGGTTCCTGCCGTGATCGAGTTCGCGCTCCTGGTGGCGGCGATCACGCTCCTGGTGGGGCTGGCGGCGACGGTGGGGCTGCGGCTCCTGCCGACTGTGCGCCTGCAGCTGACCGGGCTGGCGCTGCTCGCAGTCGTCCTGCCGCTCCTCGTCGTCCTCTTCTCGGGCTGGGTCATGTTCCACATGGGAGACGACGTCAAGATCCTCGCCGTCGCTGCGGCTGCGGCTTCCGCCGCCGTCGCTGCCGGGCTCGTGCTCGGTGACTCCATCTCGCGGAACATCGACCGCCTCCGGGTGGCCTCCGCGAACGTCGCCGCCGGCGACCTGGCGGCCCGTGCTCCCGACACGGGGCCGCGCGAGCTCGCGGAGCTGGGCCGGTCCTTCAACGAGATGGCGGCGAGCCTGGAGAGCCTGTTCGACGCCCGCCGGGAGCTCGTCGCCGCCGCGAGCCACGACCTGCGTACGCCCGTGGCCTCGATCGCCGCGATGCTCGAGGCGATCGACGACGGGCTGGCCGAGCCGGAGGAGTACCTGGGGCCGCTGCGCGACCAGGTGCGGCGGCTCGGGACGCTCGTCGACGACCTCTTCGAGCTGGCGCGCATCGACGCAGGCGCACTCGCGTTCGAGATCCGCTCCGTCGCGCTGGCGCCGATCGTGGAGTCGTGCCTGGGGGGGTTCGAGGCGGAGGCGCGGGCGCGCCACGTCCAGCTGGAGCAGCGCGGCGACGTCGCGGAGGCCCAGGCCCGCTGCGCGCCCGACCAGGTCGAGCGCGTGCTGCTGAACCTGCTCACGAACGCGCTCCGGCACACGCCGTCCGACGGCACCGTCGCGGTCGTCCTCTCCGCCTCCGAGGGACATGTCCAGATCTCCGTCGAGGACGACGGCGAGGGCATCAGCGACGAGGCGGCCCGGCGCATGTTCGACCGCTTCTGGCGCGGCGACTCGGCCCGCAACGGCTCCGGCTCCGGTCTCGGCCTCGCCATCGCGCGGGGCCTGGTCGAGGCGCAGGGAGGCAGGATCTGGGCCGAGGCACGGTCGAGTGGCGGCGCGCGCGTCTCCTTCACGCTCCCCCGCTGACCGGCCGGGCGGCCCCTTCGCCGCAGCTCGCCTTGGGCGCGCCCGGAGATGGGAAGATGGGGTGCATGCAGCTTCTCGCCAGCACCCTTCGCACCGCCACGGCTAAGCGGTCGAGCTCCGCCCGCGAGCAGCGGGCTCTGCAGGCCCGGTCTGCGGGATGAGCGAGGCGCCGCCCGTCGTCTCCGCGCGCGGCGTGACGAAGCGGTACAAGTCGACCGTCGCCGTGGACGGCCTCGACGTCGACATCGGCCACGGCATCACAGGGCTGCTCGGCCCGAACGGGGCGGGGAAGACGACCTTCATCGCGCTCGTGCTCG
>DAIOGR010000356.1:0-2711 GCA_036745155.1 Gaiella sp. | reverse complement strand
CGGGCCACGTCAGCCGCAGCCGCACCGAGGCGGCGTTGTTCGAGTAGCGGAGCTCCCGCGCCAGCCGCTGCGGGTTCGCCAGGTGGACGAGCACGTATTCGCCGGCCGGCACGCCGGTGACGTCGACGTCCTGGCCGTGGAAGAAGGCGGGGTAGCGGTCGACGTAGCCCGCCGACGACCCCTCCTCGACCCGGCGGAGCTCGGGCCGGGAGGCGCCGCAGTCGGAGACGAACCGCGGCGGTCCCACGTTCGGCACGTGACGCGAGGCACGGCCGTAGCGGTCGATCAGGCAGAAGCCGCTCTTGCCGTCGCGCACGAGAAAGGCATTGTCGGAGGCGCGGCGCAGCTCGTAGCGTTCGAACGGCTGGAAGTGCCAGTGCTTGTGCGGCGGGTGCTCCTCGTAGCGCATCCTGCCGACGCCCTCGACGAGCCGGGTGCCGCCGCCTCGCAGCTCGATCACCTGCAGCGCGTCCATGGTGTCGCGGTCGGGCGGACGGACGCCCCGGATACGCAGCGGCCCGCGGCCCAGGTTCTCGACGGCGGAGGCGAAGCCGAGCTTGAACGTCTTCCCCTCGGGGATGACGACGAGGCCGGCGGGTGCGAGCTGCTCGAGGTCGGGGAGGAGCTGCTCCGGGCCGGGCGCGAGCGACGGGGAGGCGAGTGCCCAGTCGGGATCGGTGTCGCCCGCCGTGCCTGCAACGGGCCGGGCCTGCGACCCGTCGGGGCGCACGAGCCACGTCTGGACACGGCCGGCTACCGACCGGGTGAATGCGAGGCGACGGCCGTCGGGCGCCCAGTCGGGACGCAGGTCGGCGGAGCGGCCCCGCGTGACGCCGCGCGGCTCCGAGCCGCCCACCGTGACCACCCAGATGTCGGCGTTGCCCCCGACGACGCCGCTGTAGGCGAGCCGCTGCCCGTCGGGGCTCCACACGGGCGCGCGCGCGTCGCCGCGCACGTCGAGCAGCAACTCCGGCTCGCCACCGGCCGCCGGGACCGCCCACAGGTCGCGGTGCCCGCCCCGGTTGGAGGAGAAGGCGACCCGCTTGCCGTCGGGCGACCAGTCCGGGTCGATGTCGTCGCCGGCGCCGCCGACGAGGCGCTGCTTGCGGCCGCCGTCTGCGTCCATCACGAACAGGTCGAGCCTGCCGGGCCGGCCGCTCTGCCACACGAGCCGTCTGCCGTCCGGCGACCAGGCGGGCCGCCGGTCGGCTGCCTTCAGGTTCCGGGTCAGCCTCCGGACTGCGCCGGTGGCGGCGTCGGCAACGTAGATCTCCGGGTTGCCGTCGCGCTCGCTGGAGAACGCGAGGTGGCGCCCGTCGGGCGCGACGGCCGGGTCGGTGTCGCCGGGGAGCAGCCAGGGCAGCTCGGTGCGGCTGCTGCCGTCCGCCACGGTCGCGGTGGCGGCCGCCGCTGCCACCGCGACGATCGCAGGTCGTGGCGCCGTCGAGGGAGCGCCTCCGGCCGCGGCGAGCGCGGCGACAGCTGGCGCGAGCACGAGCACGGCGAGGCCGAGCCCGGCACCGGCGAGGTGGGCGCCGTGGCGATTCACTCGGCGAGTATGCCCGGGCGCGGCACGGCGGCTCCGGCAGAACCGCCGGGCCGTGCGGCTCTCAGTCGATCACGTAGCCGATCGTGATGCGGGAGACACGGCCGTTGCGGATCGTGAAGTCGGAAACCCTCTTCCCCGGCAGCCACGTGCCGACGTAGCAGTGCCGGTAGGTGCCGTCGCGAACGCACTTCGCTCCGGCCACCCTGGCCACGACGTCGGCGGCGGAGGACCCGACCCCGACGCCGCCCGCGGTTCGCTCGGCGGCGGAGCGGGTCGCGATCGAGGTCGCCTTTGCACCCGCGAAGAACGTCACCTCGACGGCGGCGTAGACGAACGTCGTGGAGGTGCCGATCTCGTTCGACTCCCTGCGCACTCTTGTCGGCCCGCCGAGTGTCGCCCGCACCGCCTGCTTGCTCATCCCGAGCCTGACGCCGCCGATGCCCTGTTGGGGGACGATCGCGGCGGGTGCGCCTCCGACCGCTGCGAGGGCGACGGCAACGCACGCGACGGCGAGGAGGACGAGACGCTTCACGAAGGCCAGCGTAGGCGAGCAACCGGACTTCGGCATCCCCGAAGCCGCCGGAGGGGTTTCGCGGATGCGCGCGCCGTTCGGCGGCGAGACGATGTCGGTGAAAGGAGGATGCGATGACCTGGAAGAAGATCGTGGTGGGCTACGAGCGCAACCACGTCTCTGCGCACGCGCTCGAGCGCGCGGCAGAGATCGCGCAGGCCGAGCACGCCAGCCTGATCGTCACGAGCATCGCCCGGCCGCTGCCGGTCGCTGCCACCTCGCACGGGCTGGGGCCGTTCGATCCCGCCGACCCGCCCGAGGCGCACAGGGCCGACCTGGAGCATGCCCGCGAGCTGCTGGAGAACACGGACGTGAGCGCCGAGTACGAGGTGGAGGTCGGGGATCCGGCGGACGCGATCGTGGCGCTGGCCGACCGGCGCGAGGCCGATCTGATCGTCGTCGGAACGCACGAGCGGCGGTTTCTCGACCGGCTGCTGCACGGCAGCGTGAGCGACTCGGTCACCCGGCACGCGCACTGCGACGTGCTGATCGTGCATTGAGCGCGTGAGGCCCGGGTCGGGCCGGGCCTCACGCGCATGCAGGGGAGAGGATTCGAACCTCTGAAGGCTGAGCCAGCGGGTTTACAGCCCG
>DAIOGR010000355.1:0-2718 GCA_036745155.1 Gaiella sp. | reverse complement strand
CGCCCGGCCTCCTCGGCTCGAGGCGCTACCGTGTCGGCGTGAGGCGGACGAGCCCATGACGGTCGCAGACGACGGCGGAGCGGCCGGAGCTGCTGGTGTTCGCGCCTCGGCGCAGAAGCTGGTCGCCCACGTGCGCGCCCTCGCGAAGCTCGAGAAGGAGCTCGCGAAGGCCGAGCTCGAGCGCAAGGGCGCCTCGGCGGCCGGCGGTGTCGCGACGGCGATCGGGGCAGCAGTTCTCGCCCTGTTCGCGCTCGCGTTCGCGCTGGCCACGGTCACCGCGCTGCTCGCCCTGGTCGTCGACTGGTGGCTGGCGCTGCTGATCGTCTTCCTGCTGCTCGTGCTCGGGGTGGCGGCGCTCGCATTCGCCTCGCGGAGCCTCTTCCGCCGGGCTGGGCCGCTGAAGCCCGTGCAGGCGCTCGAGGAGGCGCGTCGCACCCGCGACCTGCTCAGGGGCGGCCGGTGAGCCCCCGGCGCAGCGAGGAGGAGATCCGCAGCGAGCTCGCGGCCGAGCGGCAGCGCCTCGTCGAGTCGGTCGCCGACCTGCGCGCGAGCGTCGAGGCGAAGAAGCGGCCGGCGGCTCGGGCGGCCGGCACCGTGGCGGCAGGGGCGGCTGCGCTCCTCGCGCTGAAGATCGCCCGCGCGATCAGGCGGTAGCCCCGCACGGGCATGGCGTTCGAGCCCGCCCGGGAGCCAGAGGCTCAGCTCTCGGCAAGCAACGGGTCGATCTGACCGAGTGCCGCGATCATTCCCTCCTCCATCCCCATCTGCAGCAGCTGCTCCATCGCCTCACGGGAGGGGAACCGCGATGTGATCGCCATCGTCGAGCCGCCGTCTTCGGCTTCCTCGAGCGAGACGGCCACGGTTGCGGACGGCATCTCCTCGAGCTCGTTGCCCTCGGCGTCGGCGAAGCCGTCGTCGAAGGTCAACACCTGCGGCGGCTCCACGCTCGTGATCTTCCACCAGCCGTAGTGACGGTCGCCCTCCGGCCCGGTCATGTAATAGCGCACGGTGCCGCCGACCTCGAGGTCGTGCTCGGTCACAGTGGCGGGGTACAGGGGAGGCCCCCACCAGCGCTCGAGCTGGCGTGGGTCCGACCACAGCCGCCACACCCGCTCGAGCGGTGCGGCGAACGCCGCCTCCACGCGCATCGTCAGGGCTTCGACGTCCTTGTGCACGCTGGTCACGCTCATGTGCTCCCTCCTTCGCTCGTCGTGTCGAGGATCTCCTGCATCCGCTCGATCCGTCCCCGCCAGCCGGCTTCGAGCGCGTCGAGGGCCGCGTGCGCCTGGGCGAGCACGCGGGGCTCGGTGGAGACGATCTGCTCGCGTCCCCGCCGTGACTTCGTCACGAGGCCTGCCCGCTCGAGCACGGCGACGTGCTTCTGCACCGCCGTGAGGCTGATCGGATAGGCCCGCGCCAGGGCCGAGACCGAGTGCTCTCCCGTCACCGCCCGCGCCACTATGTCCCGCCGGGTGGGGTCCGACAGCGCGTAGAAGACATCGTCGAGCGGGGGGCTAGAGGGGATACCTACAACCATATGGTTTTAGGTTAGCAGGTGCGCAGCGCGCGCTTCCGGCCGACCGGCCCCGGGTTACTCCCGCGAGGCGTACCGGTGATGCAGATCGAGCAGGTTGCCGTCGGGATCCCGAAAGAGGGCCTGGTGGCACACGCCACTGTCGATCGTGTCTCCGACGAAGGCGACGCCGCGGGACTCGAGCTCGGCGCGGGCGGCTGCGACATCGTCGACGTGGAGCGCGATCGGCACCCGGTGCGGGCTGAACTCGATCCCGAACGCCTCGCAGTGGATGATCGCGAGCGTCACGGTGCCGGTCTCGAACTCGGCACCCATCGCGGGTCGTCCGGGTCGCTGCCAGCGCGGGCCGGGCTCGAGCCCGATGACGTTCGCGTAGAACTCGACGGCGCGATCGAGATCCTCCGTCGGCACCGACACGAAGTCGACACCGCGGACACATGAATCGGGCGTCACGCGCACAGCTCCTTGTTCGTGATCGTTGTCGCCCGGAGGATGGCAGATCGCGGATCGCAGCGACCCGGCCCCGAGACGAAGCCCGCCGTGGCTTCGTCCTACGGGACGACGACGAGCTTGGTTCCCGGTCCCTCGGCCTGCCGACGCCAGGCGTCGGCGACCGCATCGAGCGGCACCCGCTCGACGTCGAGCCGGATCTCGCCCGCGATCGCGTGCTCGACCAGCCGGCGGTAGTGGTCGGCGAGCTCGTCGCGCGGCAGCGCGAAGTTCGTGTGACCGAGGATGGAGAGGTTCTTGAAGCGCACCGCCGCCGAGGCGAGCTCGGACGTGGCGCCCGCCGACTGGCCGAGGTTGACGAGCGTCGCGCGTGGCGCGGCGGCCTGGATCGCGGCCGCCGCGGGGGCGCCCCAGAGCGGGTCGAAGACGTAGCTCGGGCCCTCGCCGCCGAACGCGTCTTTGAACGCCGCGACGAGGTCGGCGGTCTCGTCGAGGCGGATGGTCGCGTCCGCGCCGTACGCCGTGGCCTGCTCGAGCCCGGCGGCGCTGCGGCCGGCGGCGACGACCCGGGCGGCGCCGAGCAGCTTCGCGGCCTGCACGGCAACGAGGCCGACCGACCCCGTGGCGCCCAGCACGAGCACGTTCTCCCCGCCTCGGAGCGGCGCGCGCCACGCGAACGGCAGCCACCCGGCGAGCCCCGCGATCCCGAGCGCGGCGGCAAGCGCGGGATCCGC
>DAIOGR010000354.1:0-2734 GCA_036745155.1 Gaiella sp. | reverse complement strand
TCGGCGAGGAGTTCTCGATCGACGTCTTCTGCGACCTCGAGGGCCGCTGCCTCAATTCGATCCCGCGCACGATGATCCAGTCGAAGGGCGGCGAGTCGATCAAGGGCATGTCCATCCAGGATCCCCAGCTGATCGAGCACGGCGCCCACGTGGCCGAGGCGACCGGAATCGTCGGACCCGCCAACGTGCAGTGCTTCCGAGAGCCCGATGGGTCGCTGCCGGTCACCGACGTGAACCCACGCTTCGGAGGTGCGTTCCCTTTGCCCCTCGCGGCCGGGAGCCGCTACCCGGACCTCGCGCTCGCACTGGCGCGCGGAGAGACCATGGAGCCGCACCTCGGCGATTTTCGCGAGGGCGTGTTGATGACCCGCTTCTTCTCCGATCTGTGCCTGCTGCCCGGCGCAGGAGGCGTGCTGGCACCGTTTGCCGAAGAGCTGCCGGAGCCGATCGTGGCGGAGCCGGGGGAGACGTGATCCCGGTGGCGCCGAGCCGATAGCTACCGTTCCGCGGATGCGGTACGTCGTCACCGGAGCCGCGGGCTTCATCGGCTCGCACTTGAGCGAGGCGCTCGTAGAGGCGGGGCACGACGTGGTCGGCGTCGACTCGTTCACCGACTACTACGATCCCGGCCGCAAGCGGGAGAACGCCGGCGGGCTCGACATCGTCGAGGCGGACCTCGAGACGGATGATCTGGCGATTCTGCTCGAGGGCGCCGACGGGCTCTTCCACCTCGCCGGCCAGCCGGGCGTTCGCGCCAGCTTCGGCGCGGACTTCGAGCTGTACGTCAGAAGGAACATCGTCGCGGGCGGCCGCGTGTTCGAGGCAGCTGCGCTCAGCGGCACCCGCGTCGTCTACGCGTCGTCCTCGTCCGTCTACGGAGACGCCGAGAGCTTTCCGACCTCCGAGGAGGTGCAGCCGAGGCCGATCTCCCCCTACGGCGTCACCAAGCTCGCGTGCGAGCACCTGCACTACGCGCACGCCCGCGCGTCCGGGCTCGAGGCCGTCGGCCTGCGCTACTTCACCGTCTACGGGCCCCGGCAGCGACCGGACATGGCGATGACGCGGATGCTCGAGGCGCTCGCGGACGGCACGCCCTTCCCGCTCTACGGGGATGGGTCGGCGTCCCGCAGCTTCACGTACGTCGCGGATGCGGTCGCCGCTACGATTGCCGCCATGGGCAACGGCGCTTCCGGGTCTGTGTACAACGTCGGCGGAGGCGAGGAGGCGTCGCTGGTGGAGGCGATCGCCCTGGCCGAGCGGATCGCCGGCCGCGAGCTGCGGATCGAGGCCCACGAAGCGGCCGCCGGCGACGTGCGAAGGACACGGGCGGATGTGGGCAAGGCGCTGCGGGAGCTCGGCTGGTCGCCGCAGACGTCGCTCGCCGACGGGCTCGCGGCACAGTGGCGTTGGGCTGCCGGCAGGGTCGCGGCACGATGAGCGAGCAGCGGCCGGGGCCGGAGCTCGACGCCGAGCACGAGGTCGACCTTCGCTCCCTGTGGCAGCGGCTCACGGCCCGCTGGTGGCTGCCGGTCGGCGGGCTCGTGGTCGGCGCCGTGCTCGGCATCCTGGTCTCGGTCGGCGGCGGCAAGGTGTACGAGGCTACGACGCTCCTATTCGTCGGGCAGCCGTTCGCGCCGAGCGGCGGCGGCCAGATCCAGAGCCTTGCGACGAACCCAAAGACCGTGTCGCAGATCATCCGCTCCGAGTCGGTGATCAAACGTGCGGCCGCCGACTCGGGCCTCCGCCCGGGCCAGCTACGCGGCAATGTCACGAGCCAGGCGATTACGTCGGCGGGGTCGACGTCGCGCAACCTCTCCCCGCTGATCGAGATCACCGTGCAGGCGCAGTCGGCCGCAAAGGCGGACCGCGCCGCGCTCTCGCTCGCCAACAGCGTGATCGGGCAGGTATCCGTGTACGTCGACCGGAAGATCGGGCTGCTGAACGAGCAGATCAAGACCGACGACGAAGGGCTCGAGACCGCCAACTCCCGCATTCAGGGAGCACTCGCGCAGCAGAAGCAGGTCCTCGAGGAGAAGTCGCTCTCGCTCGCCGAGCGCATTCTGATTCAGGCCAACGCGAACTCGACGCTGCAGTTCTACGAGGCGCGTGCGTCCAATCTGCGCGCCGACCGGACGGCCGCCCAGCAGCTCCTCTCTCTCGCTGAGGAGGTGGAGCGCAGCCGAATCGTCGAGCAGCCGTCCTCCGTTCGTACGACGGCGACGAGCCGGCGCAATGCGGCCGTGATCGGCGCGCTGCTCGGGCTGCTCGCCGGCGCGCTCGCCGCCTACCTCGCCGACCCGCTCCTGCGCCGGCGCGCTGCCGGCGCTCCGGCAGCCTAGACTTCTCCGGGTGGTCGAGGGCAAGCGCGTCGCGGTTGTCGTCCCCGCGTACAACGAGGAGCACCTCGTCGCGGAGACGGTGCGCGGCATCCCGGACTTCGTCGACCGCATCATCGTCGTCGACGACCACTCCACGGATGCCACGGCGCGCGCCGCCCGCGAGCTCGGCGACGCGCGCGTGGAGGTGATCGTGCACGAGGCGAACGGCGGCGTGGGCGCCGCGATCGTGACCGGGTACCTCCGGGCCCGGGAGGAGCGGATCGACGTGACGTGCGTGATGGCGGCCGACAACCAGATGGATCCGGCCGAGCTGGCCGAGCTCGTGGCGCCCGTGGCCCGGGGCGAGGTCGACTACACGAAGGCGAACCGGCTGTTCACGGGCGAGGCGTGGACGC
>DAIOGR010000353.1:0-2738 GCA_036745155.1 Gaiella sp. | reverse complement strand
CCTTCGAGAAGCTCGGATGGGCGACCGCGCAGTGGTAGCACTCGAGGTAGTTCTCCGCGCAGACCTTCCAGTTCGCCTCGTACTCGGCGGAGGCCCGCAGGTGGAACTCGAGAGAGCCCACGTCGACGCCGCCGTCGGCGACGAGGGCAGGGAGCTCGCCGAGCTGCTCCGCGAGCGGCGGTGCCTCGAGATCGGGGTTCACGAACACGAACGGCCCCCACGTGTCCACCTGGACGGCGACGAGGCCGAGCGCGTCCCGGTCGAAGCCGGGCTCGGCCTCGGCGCGCGGCGCGTTGCGGAGCGAGCCGTCGAGGTCGTACGTCCACGCGTGGTACGGGCACTGCAGCGTCTCGCGCCGGCCGGCGCCCTCGCAGAGCAGGTAGCCGCGGTGACGGCAGACGTTGACGAAGGCGCGGAGTCGTCCGTCGCGGTCGCGGACGACCACGACCGGGATGTGGCCAGCGTGCGAGGAGACGAAGGAGCCCGGCTCGGGCACCTCGCCCGTGTGTGCGGCGTACTGCCAGCTGCTGCGGAAGATCCGCTCCTGCTCGAGGCGGAGGACGGCCGGGTCGGTGTACCACTCCCAGGGGATCGTGCGCATGCCGGGGACGGTTGCCACGAGCGAAGCGTACACGGCGCTGCGGGCGCCTGACCGTCCGGTCAGGCGCCCCGGAGACGGGAGCCTCGGCTGCCGGGATGCTCATGCGGCAGGCGGCGGCAACGCTGGTACGCTCGCCCGCATGCCAGGAGCGGAGCAGGCGGCGCCGGTCGTCTCCGACACCGACGTCGCGGCTGCGGTTGCGCGCGAGGCCGAGGCGATGGAGGAGCTGCTCGGCCGCCTCGTCGAGGCACCGACGACGCTCGGCAACGAGGAGCCGGGCCAGCGGATCATGGCCGAGGCGTTCTCTGGGCTCGGCCTCGAGCCGGTGGACGTGCCGATGGACGCGGACGCCTTGCGTGCGCACCCGCTGGCGGCGCCGTTTTCCTGGCCCGTCGACGGCAAGCGCAACGTCGTCGCCACCTGGCCGGCAGCAAGAGAGGGTGGCCGCTCGCTCGTCCTCAACGGCCACGTCGACGTCGTCCCGCCGGCGGCCGAGAGCCTCTGGACGCGGCCGCCCTTCAGCGCCACGCGAGACGGCGAGTGGCTCGTCGGGCTCGGCAGTGGAGACATGAAGGCCGGCCTCGCGGCCATCGTCGGGGCGGTGCGCGGCCTGCGCCGGCTCGGCCTCGAGCCCCTCGCCGACGTGCAGCTGCAGTCGGTCGTCGAAGAGGAGTGCGGTGGCAACGGCGCCCTTCAGTGCGTCCTCGCCGGCTTCCGCCCGGACGGCGTCGTCATTCCCGAGCCGTTCCCCGGAGCCGTCACCGTGTCCCAGGTCGGCGTGCTCTGGTTCCACATCGACATCGCCGGCGTCCCGGGCCACGTCGGCGAAGCCGGCGTCGGGGTCAACGCCATCGAGGCGGCCTTCCCGGTGATCGCGGAGCTGCGCGTGCTCGAGGCGGAGCTGAACGAGGATCCACCCGCTCCCTACGACGATCTCCCGCACCCGATCAACCTCAACGTCGGCGTGATCGAGGGCGGCGACTGGCCCTCCACCGTGGCGGCGGAGTGCTCCCTCTCGTGCCGGCTTGCGCTCTACCCGGGGCAGGCCGTCGCCGGGCTCAAGGCCCGGGTCGAGGCCGCCGTCGCGCGCGCCGCGGCCGCCCATCCCTACCTCGCGGCGCATCCTCCGCGCGTCCGCTACGACGGCTTCGCCGGGCAGGGTGTAGAGGTGCCTGCCGATGCGCCGCTCGTCGAGGCGATGGCGGCGGCGCACGAGCGTGCCTCCGGGGAGGCGGCCGCTCGCATCCCGACGACGGCGACGACCGACGCCCGCGTGTTCGTGGCGTCCGGGATTCCGGCGGTCTGCTACGGGCCGTGGGCCGAGAGCATCCACGGCGTCGACGAGCGCGTGCACCTGCCCTCGGTGGTGACGACCGCCCAGGCGCTGGCGCTGCTCGTCCGCGACTGGTGCGGGGTGACGGCATGAGCAGCGGAACCGCGCCGCTGCGCGGGATCAGCGAGATCCGCCGCTTCTTCCGCACGAACGAGACACCCGTCTGGTTCGTCTCCGCCACCCCCTTCAACCTGCTCGGCATCGACCGGTGGGTGCGCAACTTCTCTTTCCTCAACTACTACGACTCGTTCGACGGTGCTCACCCGCACGTCTTCGTGCCGCCGCACGCGGAGCCGCCCGCGTTCGAGTCGATCGAGGAGATCTGCAACTACCTGCTCTCGCACAAGGCCGTGATCGACCACGTGCGCTCCCGGGGAGGCGGCAAGGCGCTGTTCCTCATGTTCGACGAGGAGACGGAGCGGCTCGCCCGCGAGGCCGGCCTCGAGGTGGCCTTTCCGCCCGCAGCGCTGCGGCGGCGACTCGACTCGAAGATCGTCACGACACAGCTCGGCGACGAGGCGGGGGTGCCGAGCGTCCCCAACATGCTGGGCCGGGCCCGGTCGTACGACGAGCTGCTCGGGCTGGCGCAGACGGGCGGCATCGGCAGCGACCTCGTCGTGCAGACGCCGTACGGCGACTCGGGCCAGACGACGTTCTTCATTACCTCGCAGGCCGACTGGGACGAGCACGCCCGCCAGCTCGTGGCCGAGGAGCTGAAGGTGATGAAGCGGATCAACTGCCGCGAGGCAGCGATCGAGGGCGTGATCACGCGGCACGGCACGCTCGTCGGCCCGCTGATGACCG
>DAIOGR010000352.1:0-2742 GCA_036745155.1 Gaiella sp. | reverse complement strand
GCGGACGCCGTCTTCCTCGGCGGCCTGATCGACGAGAACGGCGCGCAGGTGATCAAGGACAAGGTCGCGGTGCTCGGGCCGAACGACGGTGACGTCAAGCTGTTCGCCCCCGACGGCTTCACGACCCAGTCCACGATCGACGAGTCCGGAACTTCGGCAGCCGGCATGTTCATGTCGGTGGCCGGCGTGCCGATCGACGACTTCAAGGGCGCTGCCCTCGATTTCATCAACGGCCTCAAGGCCGGCCCGCTGTCCGGGAAGCCGATCGACCCGTACGCGATCTACGGTGCCCAGGCCGCACAGGTCATGCTCGACGCGATCGCGGCGTCCGACGGCACCCGCGCGGACGTGATCGCGAAGCTGTTCGCGACCGAGGTGACGGACGGCCTGCTCGGCTCGTTCAAGATCAACGCCAACGGCGATCCCGAGGAGGCCTCGGGCGCTGTGGTCGGGTTCACGATCTACAAGGCGACGACCAAGCTGGTCACGGAGACCACGATCGCTCCGAAGCCGGAGACGGTGACGGCGGCGGCCGGCGGCTAGCCGACAGCCAGCCACGACGTAGTGGAGAACGCGGCGGGAGGGTTGCCCTCCCGCCGCGTTCTCTTTAGAGTCGCCGCCACGTATGGGGCAGACGTCGAGCATCCTCCGCGCGCTTCGCAGCCAGAAGGCGATCGACACGATCGGGCTGGCACTCGTCGGCGTCGTCGGCCTCTGGCTCTTCATCAACCTCCTGAAGGGGCCGGAGGAGTTCGTCAACGTCGCCCTCGACGGCCTCACGCGTGGCGCCGTCTACGGGGTCGTCGCGCTCGGCTACACGCTGGTGTACGGCATCCTGCAGCTGATCAACTTCGCGCACGGCGACGTGTTCGCGCTCTCGGGGCTCGTGGCCAGCACCGTCATCTTCTCGGTGCTCGGTCTCTCGGCCGACTCGGGCGGAGCTGCGGTCGCCGGCGGCATCCTGCTCACGCTCCTGATCACGATCCCGTTCTTCGCGGTGGCCAACGGCTCGATCGAGCGGGTCGCCTATCGGCCGCTGCGCAACGCGCCGCGGCTGACCCCGCTGATCACGGCGGTCGGCATGTCCTTCATCGTGCAGAACATCTCCCTCGCCGTATACGGCGTCGACTACGAGAGCGCGTCGGACATCATCCCGCAGGGAGCCGCGTTCGAGCTCGGTGACATTCGCGTCACGTGGAAGCTCATCAGCGCGCTCCTGATCATCGTGCCCGCCCTGATTCTCCTCTCCTGGTTCGTCACGTACACCAAGCAGGGCAAGGCGATGCGCGCGGTCTCCCAGGACACCGAGGCCTCGGCGATGATGGGGATCAACGTCAACCGGACGATCTCGATCACGTTCTTCATCGCCGGGGCGCTCGCCGCGGTCGCCGGGCTCGTGTTCCTGCTCGAGTACAACATCCGCTACGACACCGGCTTCGAGCTCGGCCTGATCGCGTTCACCGCAGCCGTGCTCGGCGGGATCGGGAACCTCGCCGGCGCGGTCCTCGGCGCCCTGCTGATCGGTTTCATCCAGTCCTTCAACGAGGGGCTCCTCTGGATGACCCCCGGCGGCGACTGGACGCGGTCGCTCGTGTTCGGGATCCTGATCGCCGTACTCGTCTTCCGGCCCCAGGGCATCCTCGGAGAGCGAACCCCGGAGGGAGCGTGACCGGGCTCGCTGACCGTGTGCGCGGCATCGGCGGAGGCGGCCGGAACGCCTGGCTCGTCCCACTCCTGATCGTCGTCGCGCTGGTGTACCCCTGGGTCGACGACTCGCTCGGCAATCTCCCCCTGATCGGCGACTTCATCCCGGCCACGGGGTCGATGGTCGTGATGCTCGCGTTCACGATGATGGCAGTCGGCCTCAACATCGTCGTCGGCTACGCCGGCCTGCTCGACCTCGGCTACGTCGCGTTCTACGCCGTCGGCGCCTACACCGCCGGGTGGTTCGCGTCGCAGCAGTTCGACCAGGTGACGATCCACTTCGGCTCCTCTGTCTCGAACGACTTCTCGGGCATCCACATCTCGATGTGGCTCGTCCTCATCGCCGCCGGGCTTCTCACCCTGCTTGCGGGCATCCTGATCGGCCTGCCGACGCTGCGGCTGCGCGGCGACTACCTCGCCATCGTCACGCTCGGCTTCGGCGAGATCATCCCGCAGGTCGTCCGCAACGGCGACAGCTTCTTCGGCTTCGACCTGACGCACGGCACGTTCGGCATCGCGCCGATCGACCCGGTCGGCTTCCCCGTCCTGAGCGCGGTCGGCCTGCCGGAGAACTTCCAGAAGTCCGACAACCGCGAGCTCTGGTACTACCTGATCGCGTTCCTCCTCCTGCTGATCACCGTCTTCTGCTCGGTGCGGCTGCGGGACTCGCGGCTCGGCCGCGCCTGGATCGCGATCCGCGAGGACGAGACCGCCGCCGGTGCGATGGGCATCCCCCTGATGCGGACGAAGACCTGGGCGTACGCGATCGGAGCGTTCTTCGGCGGCGTCGCGGGCGCGTACTACGCGAGCTTCAAGTCGGGTGCGTTCCCGGCGGACTTCTACTTCAACTTCTCGGTCTTCCTGCTCTGCATGGTCATCCTCGGCGGCATGGGTAGCGTCTGGGGCGTGATCCTCGGCGGCCTGATCCTCTCCTACCTCGACCGCGAGGGCCTGGCCACGATCGGTTCGAAGATCCAGGATGCCGGGCTCGACTTCGACCCGACGAAGTACCAGTTCGGGATCTACGGCGTGATCATC
>DAIOGR010000351.1:0-2748 GCA_036745155.1 Gaiella sp. | reverse complement strand
GAGGTCGGCTGGGGCGGCTACTACGCCTGGGATCCGGTCGAGAACGCCGCCCTGATGCCGTTCCTGGCCGCGACGGCGTTCCTGCACTCGGTGATGATCCAGGAGAAGCGCGGCATGCTGAAGGTGTGGAACGTCGTGCTGGTCTCGCTCGCGTTCTGCCTCTCCCTGTTCGGCACGTTCCTGACCCGCTCCGGCGTGGTCAACTCGATCCACTCCTTCACCCAGAGCGACATCGGGCCGTGGTTCCTCGCCTTCATCATCGTCGCCGTCGTCGTCGCGACCGCGTTGATCCTCTGGCGCCTGCCGCTCCTGCGCTCGACCACCCGGCTCGAATCGCTCGTCTCGCGCGAGGCCGTCTTCCTCTACAACAACCTGCTGCTCGTCGCGCTCTGCCTGACGATCCTGTGGGGCGTCGCCTGGCCCATCCTCTCCGAAGCGGTGCGCGGCCAATCGGTCGTCGTCGGCCGTCCCTACTACGACTTCTTCCTCCGCATCTTCGGCCTGCCGCTCCTGCTCCTGATGGGGGCCGGCCCGCTGATCGCCTGGCGTCGCGCGTCGTGGCGCGGCCTGCTGCGCACGTTCGCGTGGCCGGGCGGCATTGCGGTCGGCGCCGGCATCGTGCTGCTCGCCCTCGGCGCCGGGTCGTCGATCCCGGGGCTGATCGCCTACACGTTCTCCGCCTTCGTGCTCGCCGCCATCGCGCTCGAGTTCGTGCGGGGCACCCGCGCCCGGCGGGCTCTCTCCAGCGAGTCGTGGCCGGTAGCGCTCGCCTCGCTGATGGGGCGCAACCGGCGTCGCTACGGCGGGTACGTCGTGCACGCCGCGGTCGTGCTGCTCGCCCTCGGAATCGCCGGTTCGAGCGCCTACGACTCGGTCACCGAGGGCAAGCTGGCTCCGGGCCAGTCGCTCGCCGTCGCCGACTACCGGCTGACCTACCAGAAGCTGACCGAGCGCGACACCGATCACGCGACCGAGGTGCGCGCGCTCGTGGCCGTCCAGCGCGGAGGCAAGGACCTGGGCACGGTCGAGGCCGGGAAGAACTCGTACAAGATCGCCGGGCCCGACCCGCAGGTCTCCAGCGAGGTCGGGATCCGCACGAACTACGCGACCGGGGAGGACCTGTTCGTGATCGCGGAGCAGGTGAACGACAACGGCACCGTCTACTTCCGCGTGTTCGTGAAGCCGCTCGTCAACCTGATCTGGCTGGCCGGGCTCGTGTTCCTGTTCGGTTCCGTGATCGCCCTCTGGCCCGACGCACGCGAAGAGCGGCGACTTGCCGTCCGCTACGGCGAGGCGGGCAGCCCGGCCCCGTCGCGGTGACCGCCGCGCTCGTGCTGGGGGGCGTCCTGGCGGTCGCCTGTGTCATCCTGGTCGCGCTGCCGTTCCTGCGCGAGCCCGATCCCGCGTCGGACGACCTGCACGCCCTCACTGCCGCGGAGCGCGACCGGCTGCGGCTCGCCGAGGAGCGCGACCGTGCGCTGGCTGCGCTGAAGGAGCTGGAGGCCGACCATCGTGCCGGTCGAGTCGACGACACCGACTACCGTGCCTCGCTCGGGCCGCTGCGCCGCGAAGCGGCCGAGGCGCTGGCCGCACTCGACCCCGCCGGGCCCGCCACCAGGCAGGGACAGCCGCCGCCGTAGCGAAACTGTCCGGGATGGGCCGGCGTGCACCGTTCGTGGCCGTCATCGCGGCCGTGCTGCTTGCGTCCGCCCCGGCGGCCGGTGATCCCGGCTCCGAGAAAGCCCGCATCGACGGCACGATCGGCGACCTGCAGTCGCGGATCGACCGTGCCGCGGCGCAGACGGGTGTGCTCACCTCCGAGATCAGCGCCGTCACAGCGAAGGTGCAGTCGCTGCAGCAAGGCGTCGACGCGCAGGAGGCCCGGCTATCGGTGCTCGAGTCGGAGCTCGCGGGCTCCCGGGCCCGGCTGCGGGCCCTCGACGCCCGCATCCGCGAGCAGACACACCAGCTCGAGGTCCTGGAGCGGCAGTACGCCACGGCGCTGACCCGCCTGGAGCGGCGCATTCGCGAGATCTACACCTCCGACACCCCGGACGCTCTCTCCTTCGCGCTCGGTGCCTCGACCTTCTCCGACGTGCTCGACACGATCGAGCTGATGAACCGGATCGGCCGCCAGGATCAGCAGATCGCCGCCACCGTCAAGCGGACGACGCGGGAGCTCGCACACGCTCGCGCGGCCACGAAGCGAGATCGCACCGAAGCCGTACGGGAGGCTCGAGCGGTCGAGGAGCGCACGGCGGAGCAGCGCGCCGTGCGCGACCGGCTCGTCTCGAGCCGCGACGAGCTCGTCGCCGCCCAGCGCGCCAAGGAGACGACACTCGCGTCGATCGAGGCGGACAAGCAGGAGTATGTGGCCGAGGTAGAGGCGCTCCAGGCGCAGAGCGCGGCACTCGCCGCGGAGATCGCAGCTGCCCAGGCTGCTGCCGCACGCGCAGCCGCGGTGCCCTCGCCAGACGAAGGCTCCGCCTCGGCCCCCACGGCGGCCGTGTCGGGCAGAGGGCTTGCCTGGCCTGTGAGCGGGCCGGTGACGAGCGGCTTCGGGCAGCGCTGGGGCCGTATGCACGAGGGGATCGACATCGCGGTGCCGTCCGGGACGCCGGTGCACGCGGCCGCCGCCGGCACAGTGATCCACGCCGGCTGGCTGGGCGGCTACGGCAACCTCGTGGTCGTCGACCACGGAAACGGGATCTCGACCGCGTACGCCCACAACACGAGCTATGCCGTCGG
>DAIOGR010000350.1:0-2768 GCA_036745155.1 Gaiella sp. | reverse complement strand
CCGGAACAGGCCGATGACCTGGAAGTGATCCTCGGCCTGCCCCGGGTAGTACTCCTGCCGTGACGCTCGCCCCAGCCGGGGCTGCGCGAACATGAAGATCCCGGGCTTGGCGCCGTCCACGCCCGCCTGCCACGTGCCTTCGGTGCTCTTCACGCGACCGGTGCGGTCGTACTCTGCCGTCCTCTCCCCGAAATACCAGACGTTGCCCTCGGCGTCCTGCGTGTACCAGTCCGTCGTCCGCTCTGCGACCCTGCCGTCGATGCTGAGCACGTCGACCACGACGACGCAGGGCGCGCCCAGGATGATCTTCGTCCGCCGGGTCACCGTCATCACCTCGCGTGCCGCCTCTCCCTCCTTGACCCCGGTGTAGACGTAGCGCGAGCCGGGGAGCAGCGGGTACCACGGGTTGTCGACCCGGGCGCTGAAGCTCGCGGGAGCGGCGCTCCCGGCGGGAGTCGAGGCGGATCCGACCCCGACCGCCACGAGCACTGCACCGGTCAGGCACACGACGAGCGACCTGCTTCCTTTCCTCATCTCGAGGCTCCTTTGCCGAAGTTGCCCCTCGACGGTAGGGCGGCGAGATGAACGCACGATGACTGCCGCGGTATTCATGCGACGTTCATCGAGCTGGTGCAGGATGCGGGGGTGCGCGTGCTGATCGTCGAGGACGGAGTGCGAATGGCGGCGCTCGTGCGGCGCGGTCTCGTCGCAGAGGGCATGGCCGCCGACGTCGTCTCCGACGGCGAGGAGGCACTGGTCGCGGCGGGCGCGCACGCCTACGACGCCATCGTCCTCGACGTGATGCTGCCCGGCATCGACGGCTTCGAGACCTGCCGCCGGCTGCGCGCCGCCGGCGTCTGGGCTCCGGTCTTGATGCTCACCGCCAGGGACGCGGTGGAGGATCGCGTCGCCGGGCTCGACGCCGGCGCCGACGACTACCTCGTGAAGCCGTTTGCGTTCGCCGAGCTGCTCGCGCGCCTGCGGGCGCTCGTGCGGCGGGGAGACACGGAGCGTCCGTCGCTGATCGAGATCGGCGATCTCCGGCTCGATCCGGCGACCCGCGACGTGCGGCGTGGCGACGTCGAGATCGCGCTCTCCGCGAAGGAGTACACGCTCCTGGAGACGTTCATGCGCCGGCCGGGGCGGGTCCTGTCCCGCTACGACCTGCTCGAGCACGCCTGGGACTTCGCCTACGAGAACCGCTCGAACATCGTCGACGTCTACGTCCGGCGGCTGCGAGCGAAGGTCGACGAGCCGTTCGGCGTCCGTTCCCTCGAGACGATTCGCGGCGCCGGCTACCGCCTGCGCGCCGACGGGGGCAGATGACCTCGCTGCCCATCCGCTTCCGCGTCACTGCGGCGTTCGCCGTTGCCATGGTCGTGGTCCTCGGTGCCACCGGCTGGGCCCTCTACGCACGGGTCGACTCGCAGCTCTCGGCCGCGCTCGACCGCAATCTCCGGCTGCGGGCAGCCGACCTCACCGTGCTCGTCCAGCAGCCGCGGGCCACACCGTCCCTCGCGGCGGCCGGCGGCGGCGCGCTGATCGAGCGCGGCGAGGTGTACGCGCAGCTCCTCGACGCGCACGGTGCGGTGCTCGATGCGACGCCGCCGCTCGGGAAGGCGGCGCTCCTGACGTCCGCCGAGCTGAAAGCCGTGCTGGGCGGCGGCCCGATCGTCGGCGAGCGGGATCGTGTGCCGGGCCTGGACGAGCCGTCGCGCCTGCTCGCCACCCCCCTCCAGCGCCAGGGCCGCCGGGTGGTGCTCGTCGTCGGCGCCACCGCCGAGGATCGCGCGGAGACGCTCTCCAGCCTCCGCGGCGCGATCCTCGTCGCAGGGTCGCTCGCCCTCGTGCTCGCGACCCTCGTCGGCTACCGGCTCGCAGGCCTCGCGCTCCGTCCGGTCGAGGCGATGCGGCGGCGCGCCGCGGAGATCTCGGCGTCGACACCCGGGGAGCGGCTGCCCGTTGCTCACACGAGGGACGAGGTCGAGCGACTCGGGTCGACGCTCAACGACATGCTGGGCCGGCTCGAGGACGCGATCGAGCGCGAGCGAGGCTTCGTCGCCGACGCCGGCCACGAGCTGCGAACACCGCTCGCGCTGCTCCGCACCGAGCTCGAGCTCGCCCTTCGCCACGGCCACGATCCCGCCGGGCTTCGGGAGGCCGTGCGGGCGGCGTCGGAGGAGGTCGAGCGCCTCTCCCGGCTGGCCGACGGTCTCCTCCTGATCGCCCGGGCCGACAGCGGAAGCCTCGAGCTGCGACGCGAGCCGCTCGTTGCCGACGATCTCCTCGAGACCATCGTCACGCGCTTCGCCTGGCGCGCAGAGGACTCAGAGCGGCCGCTCGCGTGGCGCGGCGCCTCGGGACTCGTCGTCGAGGGGGATAGGCTCCGGCTCGAGCAGGCACTCGACAACCTGGTCGAGAACGCTCTCCGTCACGGTGCGGGCGCGGTCACCCTCGAGGCGGCCGAAACCGGCGATGGGCGCGTCGAGCTGCACGTGCGCGACGAGGGCCCGGGGTTGCCGCCCTCCTTTGTCCCGCGTGCATTCGAGCGCTTCACGCGGCCCGACCCGGATCGTGGTGTCCCCGGCTCCGGTCTCGGCCTCGCGATCGTGCGCGCCGTCGCCGTCGCCCACGGCGGTGACGCGCTCGCGGCGAACCGGCCGGGCGGCGGCGCCGACGTGTGGGTCGTGCTGCCGGCTGGCTCTCAAGCGTTAGCGAGCGCGACGATCTCGCGCCGGAACGACGGCGTGTCGTCGTCGGAGGGCGGC
>DAIOGR010000349.1:0-2774 GCA_036745155.1 Gaiella sp. | reverse complement strand
TCGCCGAGCGGCGCGCCGTGCGCCTTCGCCGTGTCGACGGCGTTCGGGGCCGGATACGCGATGTGGCTGCGCAGCACGATCAGCGAGGGACGTTCGTCCTCGGCCTTCGCGGCCGCGAACGCCCCGAGCAGCGCGTCCAGGTCCTCGGCGTCGTCCACGTGCTGGACGTGCCAGCCGTACGCCTCGAAGCGCTTCGCCTTGTCCTCCGTGGTGAAGGTGAGCGAGGTCGTGCCGTCGATCGTGATGTGGTTGTCGTCGTACACGTAGACGAGCCGGCCGAGCCCGAGGTGGCCGGCGATCGAGGCTGCCTCGTGCGAGACGCCTTCCATCAGGTCGCCGTCGGAGCAGATCGCATAGATCCACGAGTCGACGACGGCGTGACGGGGGCGGTTGTAGCGGTCGGCGAGGAAGCGCTGCGCGATCGCCAGGCCGACACCGTTCGCGAATCCCTGGCCGAGCGGGCCGGTGGTCGTCTCCACCCCGGCCGTGTGACCGAGCTCCGGGTGCCCGGGCGTGCGTGAGCCCCACTGACGGAACTGCTTCAGGTCGTCGAGCGTGACGTCGTAGCCCGCCAGGTGCAGCGCCGCGTACTGGAGCACGCAAGCGTGGCCCGCGGAGAGGACGAAGCGGTCGCGCCCGGCCCAGTGCGGGTTCGCCGGGTTGTGGCGCATGACGTCTCTGTAGAGCAGGTAGGCGACCGGCGCCAGCGCCATGGCGGTGCCGGGATGACCGGCGTTCGCCTGCTGCACCGCGTCCATCGCGAGTGCGCGAATCGTGTCGATCGTCTGCGTGCGAACGTCGGGGGTCACGTCCGCCGAGCATAACGGCGTGGGTGTCTCCCCTGCCTTCTAGGACGACATCCTCGACGCGGCAGCCGCATCTACCCTACGCGCGTGGCCGTTCTGATCGCCTCCAACCTGCGCAAGGAGATCTCCGGAGATCCGCTCTTCGACGGCGTCTCCTTCTCCGTCGACCGCCGCCAGCGCCTCGCGCTCGCCGGGCAGAACGGCGCCGGCAAGACGACGCTGCTGCGGGCGCTGATCGGCGAGACCTCGTTGCAGGGCGGCGAGGTGGCGCTCGCGAAGGGCACGCGCGTGGCGCTGCACGACCAGCGCCCGCCGCGCGAGCGCAGGCTGAGCCTGCGCGAGTACGCGCTCTCGGGTGCCGCCGATCTCGTGCGTATCGAGGGGGAGTTGCAGCAGCTCGAGCAGGCGATGGCGGGTGGGGCCCACGATGCGAACACGCTGCGCCGCTACAGCGAGGCGCAGGCGCGGCTCGAGCATGCGGGCGGCTGGGGCTGGCGCGACCGCGCCTCCTCGGTTCTGCGCGGCCTCGGGTTCCGCGACGCCGACCTCGACCGCCAGCTCTCCACGTTCTCGGGCGGCGAGCTGACGCGGGCCTCGCTGGGCCGGGCGCTGGCGGGCGATCCCGACCTGCTCCTGCTGGACGAGCCCACGAACCACCTCGACGTGGAGAGCCTCGAGTGGCTGGAACGGGAGCTGACGACGCTGGACGCTGCGGTCGTGCTCGTGGCGCACGACCGCTGGTTCCTCGAGTCCGTGACGACGGCGGTGCTCGAGCTGGAGGGAGGTCGCGCGCTCTACTTCTCGGGCCCCTGGCACCAGTGGCGCCTCGAGCGCGCAGCCCGCGCGCAGGCCGCCGCGAAGACGGTGGCGCGCGTCGGCGGGGACATCGAGCGGCTCGAGCGGTTCGTGCAGCGGTTTCGCTACAAGAAGTCGAAGGCGAAGCAGGCGCAGGCCAAGCTGACGCAGATCGGCCGGCTGGAGCAGGAGCGGAAGCAGGCGGCCGGCGAGCTCGAGAACCTGACGCACCGGCGCCGCACGCTCGGCTTCGAGTTCCTCAAGCCGGCTCGCACCGGCCGCATCGTGCTCGAGGCCGACGACCTCGTCGTGTCGGCGGGCGACAAGCAGCTGCTCGAGGGAGCGACGCTCGTGCTCGAACGTGGCGAGCACGTCGCGCTCGTGGGGCCGAACGGCTCCGGCAAGACGACGCTGCTCGAGACGCTGCTCGGGCGCCGCGAGCCGGACGCCGGCTCGATCCGGATGGGCCACGGCGTGGAGCCGGCGTACTTCTCCCAGCACGACGTCGAGCTGGACGAGCGCGGCACCGTGCTGGAGTGCGCCATGTCGATGACGGGGCTGGCACGGCCGCAGGCACAGCAGCTGCTCGGCCGCTTCCTCTTCTCGGGCTGGGGGGAGCACGAGAAGCAGGTCTCGGTGCTGTCCGGCGGCGAGCGGCGGCGGCTGTCGCTTGCGGTCGTCGTCGCGTCGGGCGCGAACCTGCTGGTGCTGGACGAGCCGACGAACCATCTCGATCTCGAAAGCCGGGAGGCCCTGGAGGTGGCCCTCGAGGCGTTTCCCGGCGTGCTCCTGCTCGTCTCCCACGACCGGGCCCTGCTCGACGCGGTCGCCGAGCGGACGGTCGCGATCGAGGAGAGGACGCTGCGCTCCTACGACGGCGGCTGGGCCGACCTCGTACGTGCGCGGGAGGAGGCGGCAGCGCCGGCCCCGGTGCCGGAGGCGCCGAAGAAGGTCAAGCCGGCGAAGCCCCGTCCCGTGAAGAGGCAGCCGACCGAGCTCGAGCAGGTGGAGTCGCGCATAGCGACGCTGGAGAAGCACGTGGGGGAGCTCGAGGCGACGTTGGCGGAGGACTGGACGAACATGGACGTCCTCACGCAGCACCGGGTAGCCCGCGACGAGCTGCAGTCACTGCTCGCACGGTGGGAGACCCTGTTCGAGTCCGCCTAGGTCCAC
>DAIOGR010000348.1:0-2777 GCA_036745155.1 Gaiella sp. | reverse complement strand
GTGTCGGCGTGCTCGATGTGGCACTGCAGGACGGTGACGTCGCCGCCGAGCCCCATCGGCCCGATGCCGGTCTCGTTGAGAAGGTTGTACAGCTCCTCCTCGAGCTGGGCCACGAGGGGATCCGGGTTCCGCGTGCCGACGGGGCGGGCGATCGCCTCCTTCGCGAGGTACATGGCGTAGTCGGCCGAGCCGCCGATGCCGACCCCCACGATCCCGGGCGGGCACGGCTTGCCGCCGGCGCCGACGATCGACTCGAGCACGAACTTCTTGATCCCCTTCACGCCGTCGGCGGGGACGAGCATCTTCAGGAAGGTCATGTTCTCGGAGCCGGAGCCCTTCGGCACGCACTTCACGTCGAGGCCGTCCCAGTCAGGGATGAACTCCCAGTGGACGATCGGCAGGCGGTACCCGATGTTCGGCCCGGTGTTCTCCCGCGTCAGCACGTGCACGGCGTTCGAGCGCAGCGGATGCTCGACGGTGGCGCGCGCCGTCCCCGCCTTCAGCGACGCGTAGATGCGCGCCGGATGCAGCGGGAAGTGCTCGCCGACGCGGCAGGTGTAGACGGCGATGCCCGTGTCCTGGCAGACGAGGTTCTTCTGCTCGTCGGCGATGGAGACGTTCCGGTGGATCGTCTCCAGGATGCGGATGCCGGTGGTCGAGGTCTCGCGGTCGCGTGCAGCCGCCAGCGCGTCGCGCAGATCCTGTGGGATGTCCTTCAGCGCCCAGACGTACAGGTGCGCGGCGGCATCTTCCACCGCCCCAGCCAGGTCGGTCGTGGTGATCGTCGTCATCAGCTCGCTTTCTCCGAGGCTGCCCTGCCTGCGCGCCGGCCGAAGACGACGCACTCGAGCAGCGAGTTGCCCATCATCCTGTTGCGCCCGTGGGTGCCACCCGCGATCTCACCGCAGGCGTACAGCCCCTCGAGCGTCGTCTCGGCCTCCGTATCGATCACGAGGCCGCCGTTCTGGTAGTGGAGCACCGGGTAGGTGAGGAGCGGCTCCGAGAGCGGGTCGATGCCGGCGCCCCGGAAGCGTCGCAGCATGTACGGGAGCGACACGTCTGCGTCAGCCTCCGGGATCCGCGTCGTGTCGAGGTAGACGGCAGGCCGGCCGTCCTCCGTCTCCACCCCGCGCCCGGCAGCGACCTCGTCGAAGATCGCTTGTGACACGGTGTCACGAGGCCCGAGCGAGTCCGTGAACTCCTCGCCGTCCGCGTTGAGCAGCACCGCCCCGTACGCACGCGTCGTCTCGGGGATGGAGTACCCCTGCATCGTCGGCGGCCAGACGCCGCCGTTCGGGTGGTACTGGAGCGCATCGAGATCTCGGGCCTGGCAACCAAGGTCGAGCGCGATCGTCGTCACCTCACCCGTTGCGTTCGGGTGGTTGGTGGAGAGCTCGCCCCGCTGCTCCGCCTCGGCGAAGCAGCGGCCGCCGGCAGCGAGCACCACCGCTCCGGCGAGCACGTCGGCGCGGCCGTCCTCCTTCGTGCGGAACGAGGCCGTCCAGCCGTTCTCGCCGGGCGCCAGCTCGAGCAGGGCGTGGTCGGGGAGCGCCGTGCCCCCGCCCGCCTCGAAGCTCTCCCGCAGCGCCTTCGTGATGGCGTGGCCGGTGCGATCGCCGACCTGAAGCAGCCGCCGGCGCGAGGCGCCGCCGCAGCGGGCGAGCCTGTAGCCGCCGTTGTCACGCGTGAACGTGCAGCCGAGCTGCTCGAGCCAGTGGATGGCCGCAGGAGCCTCCGAGGTGAGGACCTGGACGAGCCGGGGGTCTGCGGTGTCGTGCGACGAGCGCATCACGTCCTCGGCGTGGAGCGCCGGCGAGTCGTCCTCGCCGAACGCCGCCTGGATGCCTCCCTGCGCCTTGGAGGAGTTGTTCGCCTGGATGGAGCTCTTGGTCGCGAGCGCCACGCGGGCACCCGAGCGCTCGGCGGAGACGGCGGCGGCGAGGCCGGAGGCACCGCTGCCGATCACGAGCACGTCGAAAGATCGGGACGTCGCCACGAGAGTCAATACTAGCAGTGTTCTCTATCACTGTCATTAGCTCTCCTTATTTCTCTGGCAGCGCCTGGGGTGGCCGGGGCGCTCCGGGGTGATGCAGGCTGAGCCGATCGGCTTGACGGCGCCGTAACCGTTGCTTCACCTGCCGGCTCCGCGTCAGCGCTACCCTGGCCGGATCGACTGGACGCTTTTCCACCTGATCAACACGGGGATCGCGACGCGCGACTGGCTCGAGGATCCCGTCACGACGCTTGCGGCCGCCGCCGTGCCGCTGTATGCGCTTGCCACCGCGGGCCTGTGGCTGCTCGCGCGACCGTTCGGCGACACCCGCTGGAAGCAGGCGAGCGTGGCCGCGCTCGGATCGGCGGCAGTGGCAATGCTCGCGAGCCAGGCGATCAGCCACACGTGGGCGCGGTCACGACCGTTCACGGCGCACGCCGGGGGAACGCACCTGCTCGCGGCAGCGTCACCCGACCCGTCCTTCCCGAGCGACCATGCCACCGCTGCCTTCGCAATCGCCTTCGCCGTCCTCGCATTCTCACGCCGGGCAGGCGCCGGCTTCCTGGCGGCGGCAACGCTGATCGGCCTCTCTCGCATCGCGCTCGGCGTGCACTATCCGACGGACGTCCTCGCCGGAGCCGGCGTCGGCTGGGCGGCAGCTCTGCTCGTCACCACCCTCGGCAGGCCATGGGTGACGCGGATCGTGACGCTCTTGGGACGGCTCTCCGACCCGGTGCTCGCGCCCGTCTGGCGCCGGCTCCCCCATCGCCGCCTCGTGCGCTAG
>DAIOGR010000347.1:0-2798 GCA_036745155.1 Gaiella sp. | reverse complement strand
GCGGCGTTCGTGATCCCGTTCAGCTCGGCGTTCTCGATCGCGCAGGCGACCGACTCCTCGGAGATCTCGACCCCCCACACGGTCAGCGCCTGCGGCGCGAGGGCGAGGGCGATCGTGCCCGTGCCGCAATAGAGGTCGTACACCGTCTCACCGCCGGTCAACCCGGCGTACTCCCGTGCGAGCCCGAACAGCGTCTCCGCCATCTCGGTGTTCGTCTGCAGGAACGCGTTCGGTCGCACCCGGAAGCGGAGACCGAGGATCTCCTCCTCGATCGCGTCCTCGCCCCACAGGAGCGTCGTCGGCAGGTTGGTCACCTCGGCGGGCGTGTCGTTGACCGCCCAGTGGATCGAGCGCACCTGGGGAAACCGCCGTAGCACCTCGACGAGATAGTCCTCCTCGAACTTCCGGCCCTGCGCGGTGACGAGCTCGACGAGCACCTGGCCCGTGTTCCGGCCCTCGCGGACGACGAGGTGGCGGAGGTACCCCTTCTGCGTCCCCTGGTCGTAGGGCTCGAGCTTTTCCTCGCGCGCCCATGCCTGCACGGCGTCGCGGATCGCATTGCCGAGCTCGGTGGTGAGGAGGCACTCGTCGATCGGCAGCACCTCGTCCCAGCGCCCGGCACGATGGAAGCCGAGCGCCGGGCCGTCGGCCGTCTGCGTGAACGAGTACTCGAGCTTGTTGCGGTAGCGAAGTTGCGAGACGGCCGGAACGATTGGCTCGAGCGGGGGATCGGCGAAGCCACCGAGCCGGACGAGCGCGTCGCGGACCTGCGCCTCCTTCGCCTCCAGCTGCCGTACGTACGCGTAGTCCTGGAAGCGGCAGCCACCGCAGAGGCCGAAGTGGGCACAGGGCGCCTGAACACGGTCGGCGGTCGGCACCAGGACCTCCTCGGCGACGGCCTCCGCATAGCCGCGCTTCACCTTGGTGACGCGGGCACGCACCGTGTCGCCGGGGAGCGCGCGACGTACGAACACGACGAACCCGTTGTGCCGCGCGACTCCGTTGCCTCCGTAGGCGAGCGAGTCGATGCGAAGCTCGAGCGTCTCGCCGTTGGAGACCGGGGCAGCCATCAGGTCAGGCAGGGTACCCGCACGGGAGCACGCGCCCCCGACCTGCCGGCTCCGTAGGAACGCCGGAGGCAAGCGGGGCGTCGTCGCCCGTATGGTGGGTGGTGATGTCGGCGCCGATCGTTCAGGCGGAGCAGCTGACGAAGCACTACCACGGCGACCGCGGGGTGCACGCGCTCAGCTTCGAGGTCGGCTGGGGTGAGGTCTTCGGGTACCTGGGGCCGAACGGCGCCGGGAAGACGACCACGATCCGGCTGCTGCTCGACCTGATCCGCCCGAGCTCGGGGCGGGCGCGGGTGTTCGGCCTCGACCCGTCCAGCGACGGGGCCGAGGTTCGCCGGCGGGTCGGCTACCTGCCCGGCGACCTGAGGCTGTACGACCGTCTCACCGGCCGGGAGCAACTGCGCTACTTCGCGTCGCTGCGGCGCCTTGACGGGCTCGGCGACGGAGAGAGCCTGGCCGCGCGGTTCGACCTCGACCTCGACCGGCGCATCAGGGCGCTGTCGCGGGGGAACAGGCAGAAGGTGGGCCTGGTGCAGGCGTTCATGCACCGCCCCGACCTGCTGGTGCTCGACGAGCCGACGTCCGGGCTCGATCCGCTGGTGCAGCAGGAGTTCTACGACCTGGTGGCGGAGACGACCCGCGACGGGCGCACCGTCTTCCTCTCCTCGCACGTGCTCCCCGAGGTGCAGCGCATTGCTGATCGCGTAGCGGTGATCCGGGAGGGCACGCTGGAGCTCGTGGAGTCGGTCGAGGTGTTGCGCGCCCGTGCCTTCACACGGTTCGAGGTGTCGTTCGCTGCGGCACCTCCGGCCGGCGCTTTTGCAGGCATTCCGGCTGTGCGCGAGCTCGAGCGGCGCAACGCGACGGTCTTGTTCGCCCTGGAGGGAGCCGCGGACCCGCTGGTGA
Organism: Gaiella sp.; assembly: GCA_036745155.1. Taxonomy (GTDB): domain Bacteria; phylum Actinomycetota; class Thermoleophilia; order Gaiellales; family Gaiellaceae; genus Gaiella. The sequence continues at coordinate 822 of DAIOGR010000347.1, read as the reverse complement.
AGGCGCTGGCGCGGTTCGAGGTGCTCGCGATCGACGTGCACGAGGCCGACCTGGAAGATCTCGTGCTGGGTCTCTACCGGGGGGAGACGCCGCATGCTGGGTAGCGTGCTGCTGAAGAGCCTGCGCGACCTGCGCCGCAGCTTCGCGTGGTGGACGGTGGGGCTTGCCGGGCTCGTGGCGCTGATGCTCGCCGTCTACCCGACGGTACGGGACAACCCCGACCTGAACCGGCTCGTCGAGGAGTATCCGGACGCCCTCAAGGCGTTCATCGCGTTCGGCGGCGCCGTCGACTACGTGTCGGGCGCCGGCTATCTCGGCAGCGAGCTGTTCTCGTTGATGGTGCCGCTGCTCTTCCTCGTCTGCGCGGTCGGGAACGGCGCCGGCGCGATCGCCGGCGAGGAGGAGCGAGGGACGCTCGACCTGCTGCTCTCGAACCCGGTTTCGCGGCGGCGCGTGGCGTTCGAGAAGGTCGGGGCGATGGCGCTCGAGCTGGGGGGCCTGGGAGCCGTGCTCTGGGGGGCCCTGTGGGCGGGGGCGGCAATCGTCGGCATGGACGTGTCTGCCGCCCACCTCGCCGCGGCGACGGTGAGTGCCGTGCTGCTGGCACTCGCGTTCGGGGCGATCGCCTTCATGGTCGGGGCCGCCACGGGCCACCGTGCGCTCGCGATCGGGCTTGCGACCGCGGCGGCTGTGGCCGCGTACCTGGTGAACGGCCTGGCCGCGCTCGTCGCTGCGCTCGAGGTGCCCCAGAAGGCGTCCCCGTTCTACCACTACGCGGTCGGCGACCCGCTCCGGCACGGCCTGGCGCTCGACCACACCCTG
>DAIOGR010000346.1:0-2802 GCA_036745155.1 Gaiella sp. | reverse complement strand
GTCGATCGTGGCGTCGCCGAGCTTCCCCGTCACCTCGATCACGTCGACGTCGAGCCCGCCGTCGCGCGACCGGATCCTGCCGTCACGAACCTCGAGATCGGCGACGGCGATCTCGAAGACGTCGCCGGCGAGCTGGAGCAGCTGCTTGCGCACCTTGGCGGCCGCCGAGCGGACGGCCGGCAGCACGGACGGCGTCGTCTGCGAGCCTCCGGCCACGGGCCCGTACACGTTCGGCGCCGTGTCGCCGCCCGAGACCCGCACGTGGCCCAGCGGCAGGCCCAGCTCCTCCGCCGCGACGATGCGGGCGGCGGTGAGCGTCCCCGTGCCGATGTCCTGGATGCCGGTCACGAGCCGGGCGTGGCCTTCGCCGTCGAGCCGGATCGTCGCGTGCGAGGGGGGCCCGCCGCCGCCCCACCAGATCTGGGTGGCGCAGCCCATGCCGCGCAGCAGACCGTCCGCCTGAGGCGCCAGCAGCGCTTCCCGGCCGGCCCAGCCGGCAAGCTCGGCCGCCCGGTCGTAGCACGCAAGCAGCTGCTTGCTCGAGTACGGCAGGCCGCTGCCCTGGTCGACCTCGACGTGGTTGCGGCGGCGCAGCTCGAGCGGGTCGATGCCGCAGGCGGCGGCGAGCTCGTCGATCGCCTGCTCGAACACCGCTGTTCCCTCCATCACGCCGGGAGCACGGAACGCGTTCTGCGCTCGCAGGTTGGTCTTCACCGGGAAGGTCATCGTGCGCACGTCGTCGCACCGGTACAGGGTGCGGGCAGGCACGAGCACCGGGAAGACCCAGCCGCCCTGCCCCATCGCGACGACGGCGTCGGCGTCGATCGCCACGATCGTGCCGTCGCGGCGGGCGCCGAGACGCACCGACTGGCGGGTGGCCGAGCGGCGGCCGCCGTCGAGCTGCTCGGCGTGGCGGTCGTTGACGAGCCGCACCGGCCGGCCGGTGAGTCGCGCCAGCTCGGCCGCGGCAAGCGCCTCGAAGCCGGCGCCCTGCTTTCCCCCGAAGCCGCCGCCGACGAACTCCGTGATCACGCGCACCTGATCCTTGGGCAGGCCGAAGCTGAGGGCGAGCTCGTCGCGGGCCGCGAACATGCCCTGGGTCGAGACCCAGACCGTGAGCTCGTCGCCGTCCCACGATGCGACGGCGGCGTGCGGCTCGAGCGGCGTCTGCAGGTGGCCGGGGGTCTCGAGCTCGAGCTCGACGCGCACGTCGGCGGCGGCGAGAGCCGCCTCGGCGTCACCGCGCGCCTCCTCGGACGGATCGACGGTGAAACGCTGCTCTCGCAGCGCCTCGTCGGCGTCGACCACGTGCGGGAGCGTCTCCAGGTCAGGAGCGAGTGCCCCCAGCGCGGCCAGCGCCTGTTCCAGTGTCTCGGCGGCGACGACCGCGATCGGCTGGCCCGCGTACTGCGGCTCCACGGCGAGAGCAGGCGTCCGGCTCGTGAACGAGAGCTCCGACTCCGGCCCGAGCACGGCACGGACGCCGGGCGCCCTGCGTGCGGCTTCGAGCTCGAGCCCCCGGACGCGCCCGTGAGCGACCGGGGAGCGGAGGACCGCTGCGTGCAGCATGCCGGCGAGCCGCACGTCGACGGTGTAGCGGACGCGGCCCGCGGCGCGCGCGGCACCGTCGTGACGGGTCGTGGGACGGCCGACGAGTGCGAGGTCCTCCCCCGCCTGCCAGGTCTCGAGATCGTCCTCCTCGTCGACCAGCACCCAGACCTCCTGGTAGCGCCCTTCCATCTCGGTCTCGGTCTTGACGAGGCGTGCCATCAGGCTCCACCGCCCGCGGCGCGTTGGATCGCCCGTTCGATCTTCGGGTAGGCGCCGCAGCGGCACAGGTTTCCCGTCATTGCCTCGCGCACCTGTTCCGTCGTCGGCCGCGGGATGCGGGCAAGCAACGCAGTGGCGCTGACGATCTGGCCCGGCGTGCAGAAGCCGCACTGGAGCGCGTCCTCGGCCACGAACGACTCCAGGAGAGTGGCGCTACCGGCCTGGGAGAGCCCTTCGATCGTCACGATCGCGTGGCCCTCCGCGGCAGCGGCGAGCAGCAAGCACGAGTTGACGGGGCGCCCGTCGAGCAGCACGGCGCAGGCGCCGCACGCGCCTTCGCCGCAGGCGAGCTTCGTGCCCAGCAGCTCGACGTCGTCTCGGAGCACGTCGACGAGGCGCCGGGCAGGCGAGACGTCGAGGTCGTGTGGCTCCCCGTTGATGTCGAGCGTCAGCTTCACGGCTGGGTCAATCATCTAGCATCGCCGGCATGACGCGCGCCCCTCTTTCGTTCGCGCTCCTCGTGACGATCGTGGCACTGGCCGCCGGCTGCGGCGGCGACGGAGGGGGCAAGGCCGAGAGCACAGCCGCCACCGGGACGACAGGCGGTGTCGATGCGAGTGGGTGCGCAGCGGTCGGCGTGCCCGCCCCGCGGGACGACGGTGGCGCTACTGCACCCGAGCAGACGCTCGATCCCGCGCAGCAGGCGACGCTCGAGTTCGTCACGAACTGCGGCTCGTTCACGGTGACGCTCGACGTGGCAGGGGCCCCGCAGACGACCGCCTCGCTCGTCTCGCTGGCCCGGAGCGACTTCTACGACGACACGATCTTCCATCGCATCGTTCCGGGCTTCGTGATCCAGGGAGGTGATCCGACCCAGACGGGCGGGGGTGGCCCCGGCTACCAGACGGTCGACGTACCGTCGCAGGATGCCGCGTACACGAAGGGCGTGGTCGCGATGGCGAAGGGAGCGACCGAGCCGCCGGGAACCTCCGGCAGCCAGTTCTTCGTCGTCACCGGCGCCGACATCGGGCT
>DAIOGR010000345.1:0-2803 GCA_036745155.1 Gaiella sp. | reverse complement strand
GGTGACCGCCGGGGCGCGAGGATCGCGGCCCCGAAGGGAGAAGGAACGCGGCCGACGGGCGACCGAGTTCGCGAAGCGGCCTTCAACCTGATCGGCCCGGTGGAGGATGCCGCGGTGCTCGACCTCTTCGCGGGCTCGGGCGCAATGGGGCTCGAGGCGCTCTCGCGGGGCGCGCGGCGGTGCGTTTTCGTCGAGTCGGACCGCGCCGCCTGCAAGGTGATCCAGGACAACCTCGCCAAGCTCCGCTTCACCGGCGCGAGCGTTCTCTGCAAGGACGCCTTCCAGGCACTCCGCGAGGAGCGAGCGGCGCGCAGGGCCTACGACCTCGTGCTCGCCGACCCGCCCTACGAGGCCTGGGACGGCCTCGAGGCGCGCCTCGGCGACGCCGTCGCGCCGCTCCTGGCACCGGACGGGATGCTCGTCGTCGAGACCGCCGCCCGGGTCGAGCCGCAGCTTCCCCTCACTCTCGTCACGAGCCGCCGGTACGGTTCCGCCCGGATCACTCTCTTCTCACGATGATCACCGCGATTTACCCAGGCACCTACGACCCGGTCACGAACGGCCACGTCGACGTGATCCGCCGTGCCGCGTCGATCCTCGACCGCATCATCGTCGGCGTCGTCCGCGACCCCCATCACAAGGAGACGATGTTCTCGCTGGACGAGCGCGTCGCCTTCCTGGAGGAGGCCCTCGCCGAGCTCGACAACGTCGACGTCGACGTGTTCCACGAGCTCGTCGTCGACTTCGCCCGCAAGCACGACGCCAAGATGATGGTGAAGGGCCTGCGCGTCATCGCCGACTTCGAGTGGGAAGCCCAGATGAACCACCTGAACCGGCTGCTCGCGCCGGAGATCGAGACGATGTACGTGATGGCGAGCCCGCAGTACAGCTTCATCTCGTCGAGCGGCGTGAAGGAGATCGCGTCGTTCGGCGGAAAGGTTGACGAGTTGGTGCCCGAGGCCGTGGCGCGCCGCTTCCGGGAGATGTTCCCGAACGGACGTCCCGGCGCTCCGCTTAGTCCCCAGGAATAGCTACAGCTCAGCCCCCAGGATAGGATTCGAGCCATGGACGTCCTCGTTCTCATAGACAAGCTCGACGACCTCGTGCACAACGCGAAGGCGGTGCCGCTCACCGACCAGGTGCGGATCGACCGCGAGGAGATCTACGACATCCTCGACCAGATGCGCGCCACCATCCCCGAGGAGATCAAGCAGGCACGCTGGATCGTGAAGGAGCGCCAGGAGATGCTGGCCGAGGCCAAGCGCGAGTGCGACCGCCTGATCGGCGAGGCGCGCGAGCAGGCGGTTCGCGAGGCGTCCCAGACCGAGATCGTCAAGATCGCCGAGAGGCAGGCGCAGGACATCGTCGACGACGCCCGCCGTCAGGCGCGCGAGACCCGCCTCGAGATGGAGGACTGGGCCGACGGCATCCTCTCCACGCTCGAGGTCAACCTGGACAAGTTCCTCTCCGCCGTGCGCCGCGGCCGTGAGCGGCTGCACGAGCGCTCGCAGGAGACCGTCATCTCGGGCATCGGGCCGATCGAGCCGATCAGCCCGGACGACGACAGCTACCTGTAGGGGGCGAGGCCGTGCCTCGCCTGCGTGGCGCTACCCTGCGTCGGTGACGACGTTCTCCCTCAGGCGCCTCCGGCTCCGCAGCGGTGACGAGTGGCGCGACGAGATCGCGGTCGCGCTCGAGCCGTTCGATCTCGGCGGCGAGCGCTATCTCCCGGTGCCGTCCGAAGTGCCGGCGGGGCTCGAGATCCAGCGGGCGACGAGCGGGGACGTCTACCGGCTGCGCTTCCAGACGCGTCTGCACGGCCCCTGCATGCGGTGCCTGAAGGACGCGGTCGTCACGATCGACGTGGACGCCTGCGAGTACCAGGCGTCCGACGAGGCAGCCGACCCCGAGCTTCGCACCGAGTACGTGGTCGACGACCAGCTCGATCTCTCGCAGTGGGCCCGTGACGCGATCGCGCTCGCGCTTCCCGAGCAGATCGTCTGCCGGCCCGACTGCGCCGGGCTTTGCCCGGTCTGTGGCCGAGACCTCAACGACGAGCCGCACGAGCACGACGAGACGGTCGCCGATCCACGCTGGGCCGCGCTGGAGGCGCTCCGAGAGGATGGCTGACCCCGCCCCGCGGGCGCGGGTGGTGATCGTCCAGTCCGATCGCGTCGCCCTGATCCGGCGCGTGCGCGACGGGCACACGTACTACCTCTTCCCCGGCGGCGGCGTGGAAGCGGGGGAGACGCCCGAGCAGGCGGCCCGGCGCGAAGCGGTCGAGGAGCTCGGCGTCCAGGTCGAGCTGGGCGAGCTCGTCCACGAGGAGTCGTTCGGCGGCACCCGCTTCCTCTACTACGACGCCTGGATCGTCGGCGGCTCCTTCGGCACCGGCGACTGGCCCGATCACGCCGACCTGACGGCGCGGGAACGGGCCCGGGCCGGCACCTACGAGGCGATCTGGGTCCCGCTGCAGGACCTGCCGGGCCTCGACGTGCGGCCGGGCGCCCTGGCGGCCATGCTGACGCCCCGCTAGTGCGGCGTCTCGCAACAGTCCTCCGGAAAGTCTTGTTGCGAGACGCCGCACTCGATGCTTGCTGCATGTCGCCCGGCTGCTGCGCAGCCGGGCGACATGATCCTGAAGGGGCGCGCCTCGCGCGCCCGGTTGGGTCGAACGGTACGAAATGGCCACTTGCTGACGGGCGCGGCCGAGGCGCGTTGCACCCCCTGCGTACCGGGAGCAAGCGCCGCGGGCCTTCCGGTACACTCCGCACCCGCCCATGGCTGTCCCCAAGCGAAAGAC
>DAIOGR010000344.1:0-2805 GCA_036745155.1 Gaiella sp. | reverse complement strand
CCCGTACTCGATCCCGTTGTGCACCATCTTCACGAAGTGCCCCGCGCCGGCGGGCCCGCAGTGTAGGTAGCCGCGCTCTTCCGGGCGCGCGTCTCCGGTGCGTCCGGGGGTGCGCGGGGCCGCGCCCTCTCCCGGTGCGAGCGACGCGAAGATCGGCTCCAGCTCCGCGAATGCGTCGGCCGGCCCGCCGATCATCAGGCAAAAGCCGCGCTCGAGCCCGAACACGCCGCCGCTCGTGCCGACGTCGACGTAGCGGATCCCGGCAGCCTCGAGGGTGCCCGCACGGCGGATGTCGTCGCGGTAGTAGGTGTTGCCGCCGTCGATCACGGTGTCGCCTACCGCGAGGTTCACCCCCAGGCCCGCCACGGCCGCCTCCGTGATCTCACCCGCGGGCAGCATCACCCAGACGTGCCGGGGAGCGGCCAGCTTCGAGACGAGGTCGTCCAGCGAGTGTGCCCCCGTGGCTCCCTCCGCCTCGAGTGCGGCGACGGCGTCCGGGCTGATGTCGTAGACCACGCACTCGTGCCCGTCGCGCTGCAGTCGCCGCACGATGTTGGCCCCCATCCGGCCCAGCCCGACCATCCCCAGCTGCATGGGTCGAGCCTATACGCTCGGTGGGGCCACCACTCTCGCGACGAGAGGAGCCGATGTCGACGCCCGTGACCACCCGTAGCGACGGGCCCGCCTGGCGGGCAGTTGCCGCGCACGCCGGTGTAGTTCGCGACGTTCACCTGCGCGACCTGTTCCGGGCCGACCCGGGCAGGGGCGACCGCCTCGTTGCTGAGGCCGCGGGCCTCTACCTGGACTACTCGAAGCAGCGCGTCAGCGACGAGACGCTCCGCCTGCTTCACGCCCTGGCCGTCGAGGTGGGGCTGGCCGAGAGGACGGCGGCCATGTTCCGGGGCGAGCGGATCAACGTCACCGAGGACCGGCCCGCCCTGCACGTCGCACTGCGCCTGCCGCGAGCCGCCTCGCTCGTCGTCGACGGCGTCGACGTCGTGCGCGAGGTGCACGAGGTGCTCGATCGCATGGCGGCGTTCGCGGAGAGCGTGCGGGACGGCTCCTGGGTCGGGCATACCGGCCGGCCCATCCGGAACGTCGTCAACATAGGCATCGGCGGCTCCGATCTCGGCCCGGCGATGGCGTACGGAGCGCTGCGCGCCTACAGCCGCCGCGATCTCCGCTTCCGCTTCGTCTCCAACGTGGACGGCACCGACTTCGTGGAGGCGACGCGCGACCTCGACCCGGCGGAGACGCTCTTCGTCGTCGCGTCGAAGACGTTCACGACGCTCGAGACAATGACGAACGCGCGTACGGCCCGCGACTGGCTGCTGGCAGGCCTTGGCGGGGACGCCGCGGCCGTCGCCCGCCACTTCGTGGCGGTGTCGACGAACCTGGCCGAGGTGGCGGCGTTCGGGATCGACCCGGAGCACGCATTCGGCTTCTGGGACTGGGTCGGCGGGCGCTACTCGATGGACTCGGCCATCGGGCTCTCCACCATGGTCGCGATCGGCCCCGCCCGCTTCGGGGAGCTCCTGGAGGGCCTCCACGCCGTCGACGAGCACTTTCGCACGACTCCGCTCGATCGGAACGTGCCGGCGCTGCTCGGGCTGCTCGCCGTCTGGAACACGACGTTCCTCGGTGCCGGCAGCGTGGCGGTGCTGCCGTACGACCAGTACCTGGAGCGCTTTCCCGCCTACCTGCAGCAGCTGGCGATGGAGTCGAACGGGAAGTCCGTAACGCTGTCCGGGCAGCGAGTCGGGTACGACACCGGGCCGGTGCTCTGGGGCGAGCCGGGCACGAACGGCCAGCACAGCTTCTACCAGCTCCTGCACCAGGGCACGCGGATCGTGCCCTGCGACCTGATCGCGTTCGCGCGATCCCTCAACCCGGTCGGTGACCATCAGGATCTCCTGATCGCAAACGTCCTCGCGCAGGCCGAGGCGCTCGCATTCGGCAAGACGGCCGACGAAGCCCGTGCCGAGGGCATCGAGGAGCGGCTCGTGCCCCACCGGGTGTTCGCAGGCAACCGCCCTACGAACGTGATCTTCGCCGCCGAGCTGACGCCGTTCGCGCTCGGGACGCTCGTCGGCTTCTACGAGCACGCGGTCTTCACGCAGGGTGTGGTCTGGGACGTGAACTCGTTCGACCAGTGGGGCGTGGAGCTCGGGAAAGAGCTCGCGCAGCGGATCGCGCCCGAGCTCGTGGCGGCACCCGACGCCGTGCTCGCGCACGACTCCTCCACGAACGCCCTCATCCGCCGCTACCGCGCGCTGCGCCGGCACGGAGGCGGCGAGTGAGCGACCTGCTCGAGGTGCACGATCCGCACGACGCGTTCGAGCGCATCGAAGCTTGGCTGCGCGAGCGCGGCTTCTTCGCTCCCGGCGGGGAGCGTCTCGCGGCCGATCTCTACCTCGGCTACGGCCTCTCCGAGGCGGTGCGGCGTAGCAGCGCGCCCGCGCCGCCGGAGCCCTGCGAGCTCCCGCTCGCGGCGTGCGCCGTCAGGCCGGCGGCGTCTGTCGGCACAGATGACAACAATCTCATCATCCCGTCGATCGGGCAGTGGGAGCGCACGTGGACGGCGGCCGAGTACGGCAGCGCGGTCGGCGCCGTGCAGGCTGCGATCGAGCGGGGCGACGTCTACCAGGTCAACCTCGTCCAGCATCTCTCCGCCCCGTTCGCCGGCGAGCCGGCCGCGCTCGCCTCCCTCCTCGCCCCGTTACGGCCTCTCCATCCCGCTCCCTTCCACGGGCGCGGCTGGAGCGTCGTCTCGGCGTCACCCGAGCTCTTCCTCGCACGCCGTGG
>DAIOGR010000343.1:0-2807 GCA_036745155.1 Gaiella sp. | reverse complement strand
ACTCGAGCTCGGGGCCGACGTTGAACGTGTCGAAGCCAAGCTTGCGCATCCGCTCCAGCGCCAGGCGCAGGACGTAGCGCGGGTCGCCCTCGTAGGGTGTGCCGTCGGGCTTGACGACGTCGCAGATCATGCGGCCGACCTTCGCGCCGAGCGCGTGACCGTGCTCGTCCACCGGTCGCGGCATCACCTGGAAGGTGGCCGGGTCGGGGATCGCGACCATGTCCGACTCCTCGATCCGGTTGAAGCCGGTGATCGACGAGCCGTCGAAGCCCATCCCGTCGTTCAGCGCCCCCTCCATCTCGTTCGGGGTGATCGCGAACGACTTCAGGTGCCCCTCGAGATCGGTGAACCAGAAGAGGACGTGCTCGATGCCCTCGTCCTTGATGCGCTTCAGCACGGCGCGGCGCGCCGCGACGCTCGAGGTGGCACGGTCCTTGCTCTGCACCGTCGCCGAGCGCCTGGCCGTCGTCGTCCCTGCGCCCGCACTCCGTGGTCTCGCCATCTGTTTTCCTCCCTGAAAACGAAAAAAGCCCCAGACGCGAAAGCGCCTGAGGCAACGTCGCCTCGAAACCGGCAGCAGCAGACTAGCAGCGCGCACCGTCTCGCGCGTCGTCACGGATCTGCAGGCAGGGTCTCCAAGAGGGGGCCGCGGCCGTGGCGCGCGACGGCGCGGGCGTACAGCGCGAGCGCCGGCGCCAGCACCGCTGCGCCGAGCGCGAGCGCAGGCCTCAGCCCGACGGACGAGCCGACGGCGCCGATGGCAGGGCCGCCGGTCACCTGCCCGATCGCGTCAGACTGGTTGACGATGGAAAGCACCGTGGCCCGCACCGAGGAGTCGTCGATGGTGCGGTTCACCCAGACGGACTGGAGCGGCACGATCAGCTGCCGGCACGCGGTCACGGCCGCGTAGCCGGCGATCGCGAGCCACGGGACGCCGGCCACGGCGAAGAGCAGCGCGGCGCCGAGGATGAGGGTGTTGGTGCCGAGCAGCACCCGGGCGAGGCGCTCCCGCGAGGCGTGCTCGAGCCGCTTGACCGCCACCTGCGTGACGACGATGCCGATCACCAGCGCACCGCCGGTGAGGAGTCCGATCCACACGACGTCGGAGAGGCCGCCCGCGTCGGGCAGCCCCGTGCCCGTCAGGAACTGCGCCTGCCAGAGGCGGTCGAAGCTCTCCGTCCACATGCCCCAGAAGAAGGCGATCGCGAGCATCAACAGCAGCAACCGGTGCCCGCGCACGAGCCGCCCACCGCGTCGCGCGGTGGCGAGGAGAGCCCCGGGGCCGCTTTCGCCTTCCTTGCCGGCATGCGGGCGGAAGCCGGTCTCCGGCATGGCGACCGCCAGGAACCCTGCCAGCACGAGCACCCCGATGCCGCCGGCGACGATCGCCAGCTGCAGGTCGAGCACGCCGAGGCCCGTGCCGAGCGCGACGCCCGCGAGCGCGCCCACGTTCGCCGCCTGGGCACCGCGCAGGAGCACGCCCGTGAGGCGCCGCTCGCCGACCTCGTCTGCGATCCACGCCTCATAGGCGCCCGACTGGAACGTGTAGCCGATGCCCCAGAACGCGTACGCGCCGATGATCAGCACCGGGCTCGTGAGCACGCCGAACAGGATCGCGGCAACGCCGAGCATGGCAAAGGAGACGACGATCGAGAGCCGGCGGCTGACCGTGTCGGCGACGACGCCGGTGGGCACCTCGAACACGAAGATGGCCAGCTCCATGGCCGTGCCGCAGAGGACGAGCTGCAGTGGGCTCATGCCGACCTCGGTCACGTAGTAGACGTTCGTGATCGTGAAGGTGAGCATGAACGCGAGCGACCCGAAGCCCTCGATCGCGAGGTAGACGGGGACGGCTGGGAGCCGTTTCATGCCCGTGGGCGAAGGGCCGCCTCGACCTCGTCGAGCGGCGCCTCGAGCCGGATCCAGGCCGGGCGCGGGAGGTACCCGAGCTTGCGGTTGACGGCCTGCATGGCCGCGTTCCCCTCCTGCGTCCAGGTGACGAGCTCGCGGTAGCCGTGCAGCGCCGCCCAGGCGATCTGGCGGCGCTTCAGCGCGGTCGCGATGCCGCGCCCGCGGTGGCTGCGCGCGACCGCGGTGAGGCCGTGCTCGGCGAGCCGCGGGTCGGCGGCCCGCCGCAGGAGGCCGGAGAACGCAACGACGCGCCCGCCCTCGAGGGCCACGAGCGACGCCTCGTGCAGGACGCCTGGCCCGGTCGCATCCTCCTCGGCCCATTGCGCGAACGACGGGACGATGTACGGAGCGGGCAGCGGCATGTCGGGGAGCGCCTCGCAGGCGACGGCGTAGGCGCCCTCGAGCAGGCCCTCGCGCGCACCGACCGGGAGGATCTCGATGCCCTCCGGCTCGGGCCCTTCCCCGTCCTCGTCCTCACCGAGGGGACGGGCCACCTCGATCTCCCGGAGCACCTCGACGAAGCCGAAACGCGACACGAACGCTGCGGCGGCCGTGTCGCCCTCCTCGATCGCCCCCGCCACGAGGCGGCTGCCGTGCGCGCGGGCGATCTCGGCGACGCGGCGCAGGAAGGCGGTGCCGATGCCGCGGCGCCGGAAGTCGGGCAGCACCGCGATGGCGGCGAAGGTGCGGTCGGGCAGGTCCGACGGTATCGCCCCGGCGCAGCCGGCCACGTGCCAGTCGACGCGCGCGAGCATCCGGACGTCGCCCGGCTTGCGCAGGCGCGAGCGCGCCACCTCTTCCGCGGTGACGGGCTCGCGTGGGACCACCGTGTTCCGCACGGCGGCGTAGGCCTCGAGACCGGGATGCGCGCCGGAAGGGATGTCGGTGAGCTCGAG
>DAIOGR010000342.1:0-2819 GCA_036745155.1 Gaiella sp. | reverse complement strand
CTAAGTGCCGTCGACGAACCCGCCGCCGAGCACGGCGAGGAACGACGCGACTGCGAGGGCGACGTAGAGAAGCGATCCCTTGTTCACCGCAGACGTCCTTTCGGGGAGAGGCCGGTGCCTGTCCTCCCAGCGTCGGTTCGTCGGGTGTCGCCTGCAATGCCCCGTCGGGGGGATCCGGGGGTGTAATCGTGGGATTAGCCGCCGGGCGTGCCCGGCCTCGCGAAAGCCTCAGAAACGGGCGTCTTGCAGCGCTTCCGCAGCGCGCCGATAGTGGCGCGCGGCCTCCCGGGTGTCGCCGCGCCGCTTGGCGATGTCGCCCTTCGCGACCCAGGCGTTGGCCCGGTGGCTGACGGAGGCGATCTGCTCGAAGTTGCGATCGGCGGCGAGGATCGTCTGTTCCGCCTCGTCGAGGCGGCCCTGCTCGAGCTGGGCGCGGCCGAGCGCGAGCTGCGCGATCCCGATCTCGTGCAGGTAGTCGTCCCGCCCGTCGAGGAGGTGGAGCGCCTTGCGTGCCTCGACCTCGGCCTGGTCGAGGTTGCCCGCCGCGAGATGCACTTCGGCCAGGGAGCACAGCACGTGTCCCGCATCGGGCGTGAGGCCGGTCTCGACGGCGCGCTCGAAGGCCTCGCCGAGCAGCTCGACGGCGCGGTCGTGGTTGCCGAGCAGGTGGTTGATGCCGCCGAGATTGTTGAGCATCCGGCCCACGTTGGCCTCGTCTCCCAGCTCCTCGAACAGCGCCTTCGCCCGCTCGCCGTGCTGGCGCGCGAGCAGCCAGTTCCCTTCGCGCTCGGCCACGAGCGATGCCTGGAAGTACGCGGCCGCGGTGCGGTGCCGGTCGCCGATGCTCTCGGCCAGCTCGAGGGCGAGCGCGATGTCCTCCCGCGCAGCGTCCCATTCGCGCTGCCGGCGGAAGCAGCGCGATCGCCAGTGGTGGATGTCCGAGCGGAGCTCCTCGCGGCCCTCGCCCGAGCGGGCCACGAGCTGCAGTGCGCGCCGGAAGAGCGCCAGCGCCTCGGTGATCTTCGACAGCTTGTAGCGGCAGACGCCGATGCGGAAGAGGACGTCGGCGCGCTCGACGTCGCCGAACGTCTCCTGGTCGGCCAGTGTGCGCGCCTGCTCGAGGAGCGCGAGCGCCTCGTCGATCTCTCCCTGCTGGCTGTGCGCCCACGCTTCTCCGACGAGCGAGCGGAGGGCGAGCGAGGGCACCGCGGTGAGCCCGGCGACGGCGGCGGCGGACCTGAACGCGTCGACCGCCTCCCCGTAGTGGTGCTGCTCCGACAGCCCCTCCGCGCGCTCGAGCAGGGACTCGGCGCGCACCGAGTCGACCGTGCTGATGCCGTGCTGCAGGAAGGCCCTGTCCGTCCCGAGCTGTGCGGCGAGCCAGTCGAGGGCCTTCGGGCTGGGCCGGGTCTTGCCGCGCTCGACCTGGCTGATGTACTCCTTGGAGAAGTGGCCGCCCGCCAGCTCGGACTGTGTCAGCTGCGCGGCAGCGCGCAGGACCCGAACACGATCGCCGACGCTCGCCGTGGCCGGGGCCGTGGCGCCAGGACCGCTTTCCGCGGGCAGCTCCGGTCGCCGCAGTCCCACCGTTTCGGCCATCGCACCCAAGTATGGACGAGGAAGGCGGGGGACGGCTAAAGAGTTAGTTGACGCTAACGTAAGCATATGCTTACATGGAGCGATGGAGAGCGCCCTGCGAGCGATCGCCGAGCCACGCCGGCGCGCGATTCTGCGTCTCGTGTGGGACGCCGAGCGCTCGGCGGGCGACATCGCGTCTCACTTCGAGGTGACGCGGCCCGCGATTTCCCAGCATCTGACCGTCCTCAAGGAGGCCGGCCTCGTGAGCGAGCGTCGTAACGGGACGAAGCGGCTGTACAGGGCGCGGCCCGAGGGCCTCGCCGACCTGCGGGCGTTCCTGGACGAGTTCTGGAGCGACCGCCTGGAGGTGCTGAAGCGGGAAGCCGAGCGAGAGGAGAAGGAGAAGCATGGCAAGCGTGACTGAGGCGACCTCGGTCGTCCGCGAGCTGACGATCGCCGCGCGGCCGGAGACGGTCTGGGAGTTCCTCGTCGATCCCGGCAAGGCCGAGCGTTGGATGGGCGTCCGCGCCTTCCTCGAGCCGCGGCCGGGCGGCGCGTACCGGGTCGAAGTGGTGCCCGGAAACACGGCGAGCGGCACGTTCGTCGAGCTCGACCCGCCTCGGCGCCTCGTCTTCACCTGGGGCTGGGAGCCGGGCGGGGACGGCTCGGCCGCGTCGCTGCCGCCGGGCTCGTCGACGATCGAGATCGAGCTCGAGCCGGACGGCGACGGCACCAGGCTCCGCTTCACCCACAGCAACCTGCCGACGGCGGAGTCGGCGGAGAAGCACGCCGTCGGCTGGGATCACTACCTCCCGCGCCTCGTGACCGCGGCAGCGGGTGACGATCCCGGCCACGATCCCTGGCTCGACGGAGCCGTGTAGTCCCACCACCGAGAGGAGCGCACCGATGTCCCACCCCGTCGTCCACTTCGAGGTTGCCGGCAGAGACCTGGAGAAGCTCCAGGGCTTCTACGGCGACCTCTTCGGTTGGAAGACCCAGTCGGTTCCCGGGATGAGCTACGCGATGGTCGAGAAGGAGGGGGAGGGGATCGGCGGCGGTATCGCGCAGACGCCCGACGGCGGCCCCGGGCACGTGACCTTCTACGTCTCCGTGGAGGACCCCCAGGCCGTCCTCGACCAGGCCGAGAAGCTCGGCGGCAAGACGATCATGCCCGTCACCGAGCTGCCGCAGGTCACGATCGCGCTCCTTGCCGATCCCGAGGGGCACGTGATCGGGCTGGC
>DAIOGR010000341.1:0-2821 GCA_036745155.1 Gaiella sp. | reverse complement strand
CTCGGGGAACAAAAAAGCCTCTCGCGAGAGAGGCTCAGGGGGAACCGGCGCGGCGTCGCCGCGATCGCTCCCTGGTCTACGGAAGAAGCTGGTGCATGCCCCGCAAATCGTAACAGGCAGAATCGACGGATGCTCGACATCTTCCCGGACTCCGCCCGGCTCGAGGGCAGTGCCCTCACGATCGGCGGTGTGACCGCGGAGGCGCTCGCGGAGCTGCACGGCACGCCCCTCGTCGTCTACTGCGAGCAGACGCTGCGGCGGCAGGCGCGGGCGCTCAAGGAGGCACTCGGCGGCGGCCACGTCGCCTACGGGACGAAGGCGTTCCCGAACGTCGCGCTGCTGCGCCTGCTGCGGGAGGAGGGCATCGGCGCCGATGTCGCATCGGCGGGCGAGCTCGCCTTCGCCCGCGCCGCCGGGCTCTCGGGAGACGAGCTCATCGCCCACGGCAACAACAAGGACGCGGCCTTCCTCTCACAGGTCGCCGCCGACGGGGCGACGGTCGTGCTGGACGCGCCCGACGAAGCGGAGCTGGCGGCGGCCGCGGGCGTTCGTCGGGCCCTCGTGCGGGTCACGCTCGGTGTCGACGCCGACACGCACGAGGCCATCCGCACCGGCCATTACGGCTCGAAATTCGGGTTGCCGCCCGACCAGGCACACGCCCTCGTGGCGAGCGCGCTGGCGCACGGGATCGACGTCCTCGGGCTGCACGTGCACGTCGGTTCACAGCTCGCCGACTTCGACGCGCAGGCCGAGACGATCGCCCGCCTCGCGTCGTTCGCCGCACGCTGCCAAAAGACACTGGCGTGGACACCCCGGGTCGCCGACCTCGGCGGCGGGTTCGGCATCCGGCACCACCCGGACGAGCACGTCGTGCCGGCCGCCGACCTGGCCGCGTCGGCCGCCGCTACCGCCCGGACGGCGTTCGCCGAGCAGGGCCTGCCGATCCCGGAGATCTGGCTCGAGCCGGGGCGCTCGCTGGTGGGCCGGGCCGGTGTGACGCTGTACCGCGTCGGCTCGGTGAAACGGCTGCCGGGGCGGACGTGGGCGGCGATCGACGGCGGCATGTCCGACAACCCCCGACCGCAGCTGTACGGCGCGAGGTACACGGCGCTGAGCGCCGCACGGGCGGACGAGGCCGCAGACGAGCTCGTGAGCGTGGCCGGCATGCACTGCGAGTCCGGCGACGTCCTCATCGACGACGTGGCACTCCCGGCCCCGCGCCGCGGCGACCTGCTCGCCGTGCCGGCGACGGGTGCGTACACCCTTGCGATGGCGTCGAACTACAACGGCGTCACGCGACCGGCCGCCCTGCTCGTAGCGGACGGAGAGGCACGGCTGATTCGCCGGCGCGAGACGATCGACGACCTCCTGCGCGCAGAGGCCTGACCACGACTGCTGTCCTTCAGGATGCGGCGGTCCTGGCGCCGGTGTTCCGCGACGCCGACGGTGTGCTACGGGTCCTGCTCCTCCTGCGCACCGACCGGGGCGTTCACGGAGGGCAGCTCGGGCTGCCGGGAGGGCGCCCGGAGCCCGGCGACGGCGGCTTCCTCGAGACGGCGCTACGGGAGGCCGAGGAGGAGGTGGGCCTGTCACCGGAGCAGGTGGAGGTGCTCGCGGCGCTCGACCCGCTGGAGACGCGGGCGACGGGCTGGCGTGTGCATCCGTTCCTGGGCCTGATCCGCGCCGAGGTCGAATGGCGGCTCCAGCCCGAGGAGGTCGTCCGGGTGCTGACCCCGTCCGTCGAGGCACTCGGCAACCCGGCCGAGCGGCGACGGCTGCCGTTCACCTCGAGTTACTTCCGGGAGCCGCTCGAGGTCGACGGGATCGACGTCGAGGGCCACGTGTTGTGGGGGATGACGCTCCGCCTGCTCGACGACCTCGTGCCGCGGCTCCTGGCGGGCGAATGGGACGTCTAGGCGGAGTCCGGCTGCAGGAGCGCACCGCAGAACCCGTCCGGGCGAGAGGACACTCTCCCGGGCGACGATCGGGTGCGCGCAGGGACGGCTACGATCGGCAGCGTGGCCGAGTTCGTCCCGCCTGACTTCGAGGTCCCGCTCGGGCTCCAGACTTCCGAGTTCGTGCTCGAACCGCTCGGACCCGTGCACAACGAGCAGGATTACGAGGCGTGGACGTCGTCGATGGAGCACATTGCTGGGACGCCCGGATACCCCGACGGCTCCTGGCCACGAGAGATGACGCGAGACGAAAACCGTGCAGACTTGCAACGTCACGCGGACGACTTCCGCAATCGGAAGGGGTTCACGTACACGGTGCTCGATCCAGTGAGCCGCGACGTGATCGGGTGCGTCTACATCTACCCAGTGCCCGACGAGGAGTACGACGCCTGTGCGCTCTCCTGGGTGCGCGAGAGCCACGCGCACCTCGACGCTCCACTATGGCGCGCTGTCAGTGAGTGGCTCGCTTCCGACTGGCCATTCGACAGCATCCAGTACGCGCCGCGCGCCTAGGCGCGACACGGCTGCTGTACACCTCGTTTGGGCCCGGGGGTCAGACCCGAGACGTTGGCCCAATCAGAGGTACGGACTTCTGACCCCACGTACCCTGCGGGCACGGGCGATCTTCGCCGAGCCGCGATAATGGCCGTGTGGCGCTTCAACGAATGGATAACGTCGGCGTCGTGGTGGAGTCGCTTGATGCCGCCATCTCCTTCTTCGCCGAGCTGGGCCTCGAACTCGAGGGGCGAGCGATGATCGAAGGAGACTGGTCAGGGCGCGTCACTGGACTGCGCGACCAGCGCGTGGAGACCGCCATGATGCGTATGCCGGACGGCCACGGCAGGATCGAGCTCTCGCGCTTTCTC
>DAIOGR010000340.1:0-2826 GCA_036745155.1 Gaiella sp. | reverse complement strand
TGTCCTTTCGCCTGTCGCGACTCCTGGTGGCGCTGGAGGCGCCTGTCACGGCGAACGTGCTCGCACGGCAAGGTCGCGACAACTGTGGGGCCCTCGACGCCTTGTTGGGAGCAGTGGAGGGTGCCCCAGCGTGCGACGTCCGAGCGGCGATTCGACGTCATTCGAGGGGCTGTGCGGTGTGCCAGGAGTTTATGCGTCACTTTGCGGCGCCAGAAGAGATCTTCGCCACACTCGCCACCATCTTCCCGTCGGAGCGTTTTTCCGCCACGATCTGGGAGCGCGTCTCGCAGCATGTTGCGACGCGTCGCGAGGCGGCCAGGGCAAGGGATTTGGACGCCCGGTTGTCTGCCACGACCGGCTGGCGCCGTCGACCGTCGCGAGCGTTTGCCGCCGGCACGGCCGTGGCAATTGTCGGCGTCGGTGCAGCCGTCACGGCTCTTGTGGCAGTAATCGAGAGCAGTCCATCGAGCAGTCGCTCAACCGGAGGGACGGCGACGATCGCCTCGAGGTCGCCCGGGTCGGCTTTCTTGCCCCCTCTTCAGCCGGCGCCGTCAGTGACACGATCCGCGGTCGCGGCGCCCGACGACAACGTTGCGTCTCCGGCGTCCTCGACGCCCTCCGACCCACGCACCTTCGCCTGGGCTCGTGTGGAAGGCGCTGCCGCGTACCAGCTGTCGCTCTTTCGGGACGACGCCGTCGTCTTCAGCGCGCGAACACGCGAGGCGTCGCTGGTCCTCCCGTCGACATGGCGCTACGAAGGTCGGGCGCAGAGGTTGCGGCCGGGAACCTACCGATGGTACGTCTGGCCGATCATGAAGGGGTCGGACACGTTGGCGCGGGAGGCGAACGTCTCATCTCTGCTGATCGTCCGGTAGGGCTTCTGGCCCTGCCGGCCGCGCGCGCCGAGCACGCCGAGAGACTAACCGTCCGATTCGGACGGGCCTGCGGCGTAGAGCACCGGCTCGGCCTCCTTGCCGAGGTGCCGCTCGGCGATCGCCAGGAACGCGCGCACCGCGGGGGAGAGGGGCGCGTCGTGGCGGGCGATGAAGGCAAAGGTGTCGTAGAGCGGCTCCGCGAACGACCCTGCGTGCAGCGTCCGGGCGTGCCGCCTCCCGAAGGCGGCCCGCGGGACGATCGTGTCGCCGAGGCCGCGCGAGGCCATCGCGATCGCCGCTTCCATGCTCTCGACCTCGATCACGGGCCGCAGCGTCACGCCGGCCCGCTGGGCCCGGTCGACGAGTTGCCGCCGCATCGGGTCGTCGGCGCCGTAGTGCGCGTCGAACAGGATCAGCGGCGCCTCGGCGAGTCGCTCGATCGTGACGGGCGTGGAGACTCGCTCCTGCACGCGGCTGATCACGACGAGCTCCTCACTGCGTGCGACGCGGAACTCGAGGCCGGCGTCGTCGATCGGCAGCACGACGAGCCCGCCCTCGAGCGTGCCGTCGCGCACCCGGTCTGCCACCTCGGACGAGTTGAGGCCGACGAGGCGCAGCCGCACGTCCGGGTACTTGCGCCGGAACTCGGCTGCGAGATCGGCGATCAGGTAGGCCGAGGCCGTCCCGAACATGCCGAAGCTGAGGGTGCCGCCGCGCAGCTCCCGGATCGCGACCACTGCGTCGCGGGCGCGGTCGAGATCTGCGAGCACGCGCTCGGCCTCCGGCCGGAAGCGCCGGCCCGCTTCGGTGAGGGCGAGGCCCCGCCCCGCGCGCGCGAACAGCGCCACGCCCAGCTCGCCCTCGAGCTGCCGCACCTGCTCGGACACGGACGGCTGCGTCAGGTAAAGGGCACGTGCGGCACCGCTGAAGGAGCCGTGCTCGGCGGTCGCGAGGAAGTAGGTCAGCTGCTGGATCGTCATAAAGGAGAAACCTTGAGATAGAGAAGATAACTCAGGGTACTGGTTTTTGTTCGGCGCCCCTACGTTATGGGCATGGCTTCGCTGTGGACACCCGGGCGCAAGGGCGTGGCGCTGTGCCTCCTGGCGGGCGTCGCCTTCGCCGTCTCGCCCGTGCTCGTGCAGGTCGCCTACCGCCACGGGGCGTCCGTCACCGGCGTGCTTGCCTGGCGCTACCTCCTGGCGGCGCTCGTGCTGGCCGTCGTCGCACGCCGCCGGCTGCGCCGGATGCCGCTGCGCGCCGCCGTCGCCGCATTCGCGATGGGCGCCTGCGTGTATGCCACCGACTCGTTCCTGTTCTTCGCGTCGCTCGAGCGCACCTCGGCTCCGCTCGCGTCGCTCGTGCACTACGCACACCTCGCAATCGTCGTGGGCGTCGGCGCGCTTGCGGGACGCGAGCGGCTCTCGCGGCGCAAGCTCGTGGCGCTCGCCGCAGTATTCGCCGGGGTCGCCTTCGTGGGTGGCGGGGCAGCCAACCCCGACGTGCTGGGGATCGGGCTGGCCCTCGCCTCCGCCGTCGCGTACGCCGCCTACATCCTGCTCTCCGACCGGCTGCTGCAGGACACCGACCCGATCGGGCTGACGGCGATCATCACTGCCGGCGTCGCGGTGACGTTCCTCGCGGTCGGAGGCGCCGGCGGCTCGCTCGGGCAGGTCGGCGGAGCGACCGGGATCGCGTGCCTCGCCGCCACGGCGCTGGTCGGGTCGCTCGTGGCGGTGACCTCGTTCCTCTGGGGCGTTCGCCTCGTCGGCCCGGGGAAGGCCTCTCTGCTCGTGACCGTCGAGGTTCCCGTGACGATCGCGCTCGCCGCCGTGGTGCTCGGCCAGCATCTCACCCTGACACAGCTCGCCGGGGCGGCGTTCGTCGTCTCGGCCATCGTCGTGCTCCAGCTGCCGCGCCGCCGCCCACGGCTCCGCCTGCTCGAGCGGCGGGC
>DAIOGR010000339.1:1510-2832 GCA_036745155.1 Gaiella sp. | reverse complement strand
GTCGTGCCGAGGCTCTTCGCGAGCACGTCGCGGATTCCCGCGAGCTCGAGCACGGCGCGCACGCCGCCTCCTGCGATCACACCGGTCCCCTCGCTCGCCGGGCGCAGGAACACCCGTGCCGCGTCGAACTGGCCGAGGATCTCGTGCGTGATCGTCGTGCCGTGCTTCGGCACCGAGAAGATGTTCTTCTTGGCGTCGTCGACGGCCTTCGAGATCGCGAGCGGCACCTCACGCGCCTTCCCGTACCCGACCCCGACCCGGTCGACCTCGTCGCCGATCACGACGAGCGCGGTGAACGAGAACCGCCGGCCGCCCTTGACGACCTTCGCTACGCGGTTGATCTCGATCACGCGTTCCTTCAGCTCTCGGCTCTCAGCCACCTCGAAAGTGCTCAAAACTCAAGTCCTCCCTCGCGAGCGCCGTCCGCCAGCGCCTTCACGCGTCCGTGGTAGAGGTAGCCGCCCCGGTCGAACACGCAGCCGGTGACGCCTGCCTGCTTCGCAGCCACGGCGAGTTGCTTGCCCACCTCGGCGGCCTGCTCGGTCTTGTTGCCGGAGAACGAGTCCAGCTGCTGCCAACTGGCGGCGGCGAGCGTGACGCGGTTCTCGTCGTCGATCAGCTGCGCGAAGATACCACGGTTCGACCGGAACACCGCCAGGCGGGGCCGCTCGGCCGTGCCGGCGACCTTGCCGCGGATCCTGCGATGGCGGCGCTGTCGCGCCTCGCGCGTCGTCAGCTTGCTCATCGGTCTCCTCCAGTAGGTATGTGGGGGGCGGCGACCGACATCAAGCTCGCTTACCCACCTTTCTGCGCACCTGCTCGTCCCGGTAGCGGATCCCCTTGCCCTTGTACGGCTCGGGCGGGCGCACCTTGCGAATCTCGGCGGCCGTCTGGCCGACCCTCTGCTTGTCCGTGCCTCTCACGGTGATCTGCGTCGGCACGGGCACCTCGAACGAGACGCCCGAGCGCGGCTGGATCGTGACCGAGTGGGAATAGCCGACGGCGAGCTCGAGATCGTCGCCCTTCAGCGCCGCGCGATAGCCGACCCCCTGGATCTCGAGATGCTTCTCGAAGCCCTTGGTCACGCCCTCGACCATGTTGGCGATCAGCGTGCGGGTAAGCCCGTGCAGGGCCCTGTCCTCGCCGCGGTCGGTGGGGCGTGAGACGGTCAGCACCCCTTCCTCCTGGGCGATCTGCATGCGGGCGGGCACCTGCTGCTCGAGCGAGCCGAGCGGCCCCGCGACCTTGACGTTCCCACCGGGCGACACCTCGACGGTGACGCCGGACGGGACCTCGATCGGCTTTCTTCCGATGCGGCTCAC
>DAIOGR010000339.1:0-1410 GCA_036745155.1 Gaiella sp. | reverse complement strand
CATCGGAAAACGCAAGGCACCCCGTCCTTCCGAAGGAAGGACCAAGAGCATCGGAAAAGTTCATGGTGATATCTCTCATCACCATGAACTTTTCGTCATGCCGGGAATCGCACCCTGATGGGCGAGCTCGCGCAGGCAGATCCTGCAGAGCTTGAACTTCTTGTAGACGGCCCGCGGGCGACCGCACCGGTTGCACCGCGTGTACGCCTGTGTCTTGTACTTCGGCGTCCGCTTTTGCTTGACGCGGAGCGAGGTCTTGGCCATGCCCGCTAGTCCCTTCTCTCGGTGGCGAATGGCATCCCGAGCGCGCGCAGGAGGGCGCGCGCCTGGTCGTCCGTCTCCGCCGACGTGGTGATGGCGATGTCGAGGCCCCGGATCGACTGCACGGTGTCGTAGTCGATCTCCGGGAAGATGATCTGCTCCTTGACGCCGAGTGAGTAGTTCCCGCGCCCGTCGAAGGAGTCGGGGTTGAGCCCGCGGAAGTCGCGGATACGCGGGAGTGCGACTGACACGAGACGGTCGAGGAACTCGTACATGCGCGGGCCGCGCAACGTGACGCGAGCGCCCACTGCCATGCCTTCGCGCAGCTTGAAGCTGGCGATCGACTTGCGTGCGCGGCGCACCTGCGCGCGCTGGCCGGCGATCGTGGACAGCTCCTCGATGGCAGCGTCGAGCGCCTTCGCGTCCGTTTTGGCGTCGCCGACACCCATGTTGAGCGTGATCTTCGTCACCCGGGGGACGCGCATGATCGAGTCGAGCTCGAGCTCGTCCTTGAGGGCCGGCTTGATCTCGTCCTCGTAGCGCTGCTTGAGGCGAGGCACGTACGTCTCCGTCGTCGGGGCGCTCATCCGTCGACCTCCTGCCTGCAGCCGTCGCGCTTGCACACGCGCACGCGCACGGTCTCGCCTTTGATCTCCTTGGTGGTGATTCCGATTCGGGTCGGCTGCTTGCAGACCGGGCACACGAGCATCACGTTGCTGATGTCGACGGGCGACGCCTTCTCGACGATGCCACCTGGCGCGATCTGCGTGCCGCCCATGCGGGAGGAGTCGCGGATCGGCCGCGGCTTCGTGTGGCGCTTCACGAGGTTCAGGTTCTCGATGATCACGCGGCCCTCACTCGGGCGCGCCTCGATGACGCGGCCCTGCTTGCCGCGATCCTTCCCCGCGAGGATCTGCACGAGATCCCCCTTTTTGACCTTCATCGTGGCTGCCATTCCTAGAGCACCATTTCCTTAGAGAACCTCGGGCGCGAGGCTGACGATCTTCATGAAGTTCTTCTCGCGCAGCTCACGGGCAACCGGCCCGAAGATGCGCGTGCCGCGCGGATTGTTCTGGTTGTCGATGATGACGGCGGCGTTCTCGTCGAAGCCGATCAGCGTGCCGTCGTCGCGGCCGTAGGGCTTCTTCG
>DAIOGR010000338.1:0-2851 GCA_036745155.1 Gaiella sp. | reverse complement strand
GGCCACGACGTGGTCGGCCTCGACACGGCCCTGTACGAGGGCTGCGACCTGGGCGCCGCTCCGCCTCCCCCTGAGCTGCGGCTCGACGTGCGAGACGTGCAGGAGGAGCACCTGGAAGGGTTCGACGCAGTCGTGCACCTCGCCGCGCTGTCGAACGACCCGATCGGAGAGCTGGACGAGAAGCTCACCTACGCCGTCAATCACGAGGCGACGGCGCGGCTCGCAGAGCTCGCGCGCACGCGCGGAGTGGAGCGGTTCGTGTTCGCCTCCTCGTGCAGCATGTACGGCGCCGCGGGCTCCGAGCTGCCGGTCGACGAGAGCGCGCCGCTGGCGCCGCTCACCGCCTACGCGCACTCGAAGGTGCGGAGTGAGCACTCGCTCGCCGGCCTCGTCACCGACGACTTCTCGCCCGTGTCGCTGCGGTTCGCGACAGCCTACGGCGCTTCTCCGCGCCTGCGCCTCGACATCGTCCTCAACAACCTCGTCGGGTGGGCCCTCACGACGGGCGCCGTGCGGCTGCAGAGCGACGGCATGGCATGGCGGCCCCTGATCCACGTCGAGGACATGGCGGGGGCAATCGCAGGTGTGCTTGCGGCCCCGCGCGACCGCATTCACGGTCAGGCCCTCAACACAGGCGCCTCAGCCGCGAACTACCTCGTCCGCGACCTCGCGCGCATGGTGGCCAACGCGGTGCCGGGCGTCGACCTGGAATTCGCCGAGGGAGCGGGCGCCGATCCCCGCAGCTACAGGGTCGACTTCTCGAAGATCGCAGAGACGCTGGACGGGTTCCGCCCGGCATGGGATGCCGCGAGTGGCGCACGGCAGCTCGTCGATGCCTACCGGTCAGCCGGCATGGACGCCGCGATGTTCTCCGGCGACCGATTCGTCCGGCTCTCGCGGCTGCAGACGCTGATGGACGCCGGCAGGCTCGACACGGAGCTCCGCTGGCGCCTGCCGGCCGACGCTTTACCGGTCTGACGAGGGAGGAGCGAGAGCCACGTGATCTTCACCGAGACCTCCTTGCCCGGCGCCTTCGTGATCGACCTGGAGCGGAGGGAAGACTCGCGCGGGTACTTCGCCCGCACGTTCTGCCAGCACGAGCTCGCAGAGCGCGGCCTCGAGCCGGTGATCGCCCAGGCGAATGCCGCCTACAACAACACGGCCGGCACCGTGCGGGGCATGCACTTCCAGTTCCCGCCCCGGGCCGAGACGAAGATCGTCCGTTGCACACGCGGCGCCATCGTCGACATCATCGTCGACCTTCGCCCCGAGAGCCCCACCTACCTGCAGAGCGTCTCCGTCGAGCTGAACGAGGAGAACGGCAGGGCCCTGTACGTCCCGGAGCGGTTTGCGCACGGCTACCAGACGCTCCTGGACGGGACCGAGACGAGCTACCAGGTCGGCGAGTTCTACGCGCCGGAGACGGAGGGTGGGCTCGCCTACGACGACCCCCGGCTCGGGCTCGTCTGGCCGCTGCCCGTGACGGCGATCTCGGAGAAGGACGCGCGATGGCAGCCGCTCGAGGTCGTCGAGCCGGAGGTACGGCGGCGCATGACGCTCGCGGGCGGCGAGGAGGCCGCGTGATCATCCTCGACACCGCGTTGCGCGCCCGCGAGCAGCAAGGAGCCCCGATCAGGGTCGGCATGATCGGCGCCGGGTTCATGGGGCAGGGCCTCGCAAACCAGATCGTCAACAGCGTGCCGGGCATGCGCCTCGTCGGCGTCTCCAACCGGAATCCCGAGCGGGCAGCCAACGTGCTCCGCTATGCGGGAGTCGAGCCGGTACGGGTCGACGACCAGGCGTCGCTCGAGGACACGATCCGCGCCGGCCGGCCCGCCTTCACCGACGATCCGTTTCTCCTCTGCCGTAGCGAGCAGGTCGATGTCGTCTGCGAGGTGACGGGTGACGTCGAGTACGCGGCCCACGTCGTGCTCGAGGCGTTCCGTCACGGCAAGGACGTCGTGCTGATGAACGCCGAGATCGACGCGACGATCGGCCCCATCCTGCAGGTGTACGCCGAGCAAGCCGGCGTGATCCTGTCGGCGTGCGAGGGCGACGAGCCGGGCGTCCAGCTCAACCTGTACCGCTGGGTGAAGGGCCTCGGGCTCGAGCCGCGCGTGCTCGGCAACGTGAAGGGCCTCCAGGATCCGTATCGCAACCCGACGACGCAGCGAGACTTCGCCGAGCAATGGGGGCAAGAGCCGTCCATGGTCACCTCCTTCGCCGACGGGTCGAAGATCTCGTTCGAGCAGTCGATCGCCGCGAACGCAACGGGGTTCACGGTGCTGCAACGTGGCATGTCGCGCGGTCTCGAGTACCGCGGCGACGTGATGGAGATCGGCTCGCTCTACGAGGTCGACCGGTTGCGGGAGCTCGGCGGTGTCGTCGACTACGTCGTGGGGACGCCCTTGACGAAGGTCTTCTGCCTGGCCGAGCACACGGATCCGAAGCAGCAGCACTACCTCGAGCTGTACAAGCTGGGGAAGGGCCCGCTCTACTCGTTCTTCGTCCCGTACCACCTCGTCCACTTCGAGGTGCCGTTCGCGATCGCCCGTGTCGCGCTCTTCCGGGACTCGGTGGCGAAGCCGCTGGCCGGCCCCACCGTCGAGGTCTGCGCGGTCGCCAAGCGCGATCTCGCGGCGGGCGAGACGCTCGACACCTACGGCATGTACATGACCTACGGGGAGGCCGTCGCCGCGCAGGAAATGTCCGAGCGGCGCTACCTGCCCGAGGGGCTCGCGGTCGGTTGCGTCCTGCGCCGCGACATCGGCAAGGACGAGGTGCTGTCCTACGACGACGTCGACGTGCCGGGCGGCCGGCTGGCGGATCGCCTGCGGGCCGAGCAGCTGGA